>CAZVSL010000334.1:0-7205 GCA_964629935.1 uncultured Calditrichaceae bacterium
GAGAAGCGATTCCGCGGTAGCGGCCCCGTGCTCGACGATCTCGAGTGGGATGTGAAAGCGTATTTTGCCCTGGCAGGCGCCATGCACGACGCGGCTGTGTCGGCCTGGGGCATCAAGGGCTGGTATGATTACATCCGGCCTGTATCAGCAATTCGCTTTATGGCAGACCGCGGTCAGAGCAGCGACCCGAATCTGCCAAATTACCATCCGGCTGGCATTCCGCTGGTGGACAATTACATCGAGCTCGTCAGCGAAGATGACTCGCTCGCAGGAGACGAGGGCGAAAACGTCGGCAAGATCAAACTGTACGCCTGGCGCGGCCCGGACTATATCGAGGATGAAGAAACGGAGACCGCCGGTGTGGGCTGGATTCTGGCAGAGAACTGGTGGCCATACCAGCGCCCGACATTTGTGACGCCGCCTTTTGCCGGCTACATCTCGGGCCATTCCACCTTTTCCCGCGCCGCCGCCGAGGTCATGACGCTGCTCACGGGCGATGAATTTTTTCCCGGTGGTCTGGGTGAATTTCATGCAGCCAGGAACGATTTTCTCGTGTTCGAGCAAGGTCCCAGTATGGATGTGACCCTGCAGTGGGCAACCTACCGCGACGCCTCTGACCAGACCAGCCTGTCGCGCATCTGGGGCGGCATCCATCCGCCGGCGGATGATATCCCGGGCAGGCGTATTGGCATAGAAATTGGCGTCGAGGCATTTCACCGGGCTGAACAATACTTCTCAGGTCAGGTTACGAGTGTGGCGCAGACGCCGCAGCCGAGCGTGCCGATATCCCTGCAGCTCTATCCCAATCCTGTGAGGAGCGGCGACAGGCTAACCATCGAATTGAATGCGGAATCGTCGGCCATAACCGTGCAGCTATACAACATCCTGGGACAACTGGTTAGAACGCAGAAAGTACGGATCGACCGCGGACAACAGCATATCATGCTCAGCACTCAGAACCTGGCTTCCGGACTTTATGTGATGCGGGTGACAGGCAGAAACTGGCAGGCGGCGCGCAAAATTGTGGTGGCGCGATGAGGTTCTGGGGGTCTACAGGCTTACTACTGAACCGAGACCAAGGCGGTTGGCGTTATCCAATACGCGGGCGGCAGCAACGAGGTCCTGCACGGCATTGCCCACTGATTTGAACACCGTGACTTCGTCACTGTTGCGGCGAGCTGCTTTGCTGCCGGAAGCCAGCTCGCCCAGCTCAGCGTAAATATGTGATTCATCGATCAGACCGTTTTGTAAAGGCTGCAGGATATCTCCCGCCTCGCTCAGACAGGATTGCTTGTGGTCGACTACCACGGTTGCCTGTACCACCGTCTGCGGAGACAGCTCACACATATCCGGCTTGTAGGCGCCGATTGCGTTGATGTGTGCGCCTGCTTTCAGCAGTCGGTGTGGCAGGACCGGCGCGGTTGCCGTCGTGGCCGTACAGATGATGTCCGCGTCTGCGACCGCATCCACAGTCTGCGCGGCTTCGACGGGCAGTTGCAGGCGCGGCTGCATCCGTTCTGCGAATTGCTGCGCCCTGGCAAAAGTGCGATTGAACACCATGACCCGCTTTAGCCTCCGGACTTGGCAAACTGCTTCGAGCTGGAATTGGGCCTGTGCTCCGGCGCCAATGATGGCTGCCACCCGTGCATCCTTGCGCGCCAACAAATCCGTCGCCAGCCCTGAGGCCGCTCCCGTGCGCAAAGCCGTCAGATGTTCGCCATCCATAATCGCCAGCGGTCTGCCGTTGGCAGCATCCAGCACCATGACCAGCGCCTGAATATAAGGCAGCCCGTGCTCCGGATTTCTATCCATGATGGAAACCAGCTTCAGGCCGGCCTGTCTGGCATCCGGCAAGTAAACCGGCATGAGCAAGATACGTCCCTGCTCCGGCTCCATCTCAACGGTCATGCGCACCGGAACCACAGCCTTGCCCTGTGCGAGTTGCACAAACGCCTGCCGCATCAGCTCGATAGCTTCGCGCATGGACAGCGCCTGGCGCACATCCTGGCGCGACAGGACATGCAGCTTGTTTTCAGCCATACTCATTCAACTGTGACCGTTAAAGTTGCAGTAACAGCATCAGTTACACTACGACGTTCGCGGTTCAATCCACTACCACAGACCTTTTTGGAAATCCGATTTGCGATTTACCTGTCCCGTCGTCAGCCACACATTGTTTGCACTTCATCAACCGTCCTCGGGATAGCTTTGCCGAGCACGCGGCCGGCGTTGTTGGTAACCACCACGTTTTCCTCGATGCGGATGCCGCCAAAGTTGCGATATTCATTTACTTTGGTGTAGTTGATGAATTCAGCGTGCTTCTTCTCTGCCTGCCATTGATCGATGAGCTCCGGGATGAAGTAGATGCCCGGCTCGACTGTAAAGACGAAGCCCGGCTGTACGCGCCGGCCCAGCCGCAAGGCAGCGAGGCCAAACTGGCTGCTGCGCTGCGTCTCGTCGTCGTAACCGACGTAGTCCTCGCCAAGATTTTCCATATCGTGCACATCCAGGCCCATCATGTGCCCCAGTCCGTGCGGAAAGAACAGGGCATGCGCCCCGGCAGCCACGGCTTCCTCAACACTGCCGCGCATGATGCCCAGGTCATGCAAACCGCTGGCTATAATCTTGCTGGCGTGCAAATGCACGTCCCTAAACTTAGCCTGCGGTTTGACCTGCTCGATGCTGCTGGTGAGCGCCTGCAGCACGAGATTGTAAATCTCCTTTTGTCGCGCATCAAACTGACCGGAAACCGGGATAGTGCGTGTGATGTCCCCGGCATAACCCATCGCATTGCTGGCGCCGGAATCATTGACTACAATCTGTCCTGCCTGCATGGTGTTGCCATAATAGTGGTTATGCAACGTCTGGCCGTTGACCGTAAAAATCACGGGATAGGCGAGCATGCCGCCGCGCGTCATAGAGATGCCCTCCATGGCGCCGGCGATCTGGCGTTCCACCAAACCCGGTGAGGTGTGCTGCATCGCGTAGGTGTGCATATCATAGCAGATATCCAGCGCCTCTTCGATCTGCGCCAGCTCTGCCGCCGACTTAACGGAACGTTGCGTCACTATCGCCTTGATCAATTCTTCTGAGGCGGCCTCGTTGAGCTTGGTGGGCGACTTGCCCAGCAGTTCAGCCAGCAGGATGGCGTTATCCGCCCGATATTGGGGCGCGAAGTGCACTTGCCTTCCAGCTTGCGCCGCCTTCTTGATCGTCTCCCTGAACTGAGAGATTGGTCCGGTTTCACGCAAGCCGGCTTTTGCTGCTTGCTCAGCCATTGCAGGTTGTGGCCCGGTCCAGACGGTTGTCGCCATGGTTGGCTCTTCGCCGAATAAGATCTCGCTGCCTGCATCCAGGTCAAGGATGGCAGCCAGCCCCGGCAAGTTCAGACCGAAATAGTAACGAAACGTGCTGTCCTGCACAAAGGGATAGCAATTGTCAGTATAGTTCATGGGGCTTTCATGGTTGCCAGGCAGCACCACTATGCCGGATTTGATTTGGGACTTCAGGGTTTGTCTTCTCTGCGTATATACGCTTGCCTCGAACATGGCTTCTCCTGTTGATTTGCGCACTTGTTTTTGATGAACTGTCAGAGTGATGTGGTTGTAATGTAATAATTATTTGGAAAATGTAAACGGAAAGATCTTTTGGTTGAAAATGTTGAGTGGCGGTCTATATTATTGTATCAGAGCCAAAACTTGCCAGCACAAACGACCGTCGAAGCCTGAAGCTCAAGCGCCTTCAAGTCTAAAGGGACAGGATTCACAGACAGCAGATAACACAAAATAGGGAGTTTCTTTCTTGGTGATGTGCTTGCTTTCATTCGTGAAGCCAACCAGGGTCATCAAAGAAATCGTTGACGAGCATGACGGCAACCCGAAATAAATAACACCCAAAGGAGACAGCCTATGAAAATCATGGTCATCGGAGCAACAGGAACGATTGGCAAAGAGATTGTCAAGCTACTTTCCGCCAAACACGAAATCATCAAAGTAGGCAACACCAGCGGCGATTTTAAGGTCGATCTGAGTGAGCGGGATTCGATCGTCAGGCTTTTCCAGGGCGCTGGCGAGGTGGATGCTGTCGTTTCTGCAGCCGGCCAGGCAAAATTCGGCAGCCTGGATGAGCTCAGCGACGAAGATTTCCACCTGAGCTTACACAACAAACTTATGGGCCAGATCAACCTGGTGCGGATTGGCCGGCAGCATATCCGGGACAATGGCTCGTTTACCCTGACAAGCGGCGTGCTGGCACAGCATCCCATGCCGGGCAGCGCAGCCATCAGCACGGTGAACGCCGGGCTGGAGGGCTTTGTGCGTGCAGCGGCCCTGGAGCTGGAGCGCGGCGTGCGCGTAAATGTGGTCAGTCCCGGCTGGGTCAAAGAAACCATGGAAGCGATGGGCATGGACAGCAGCGAGGGCACGCCTGCTGCACAGGTCGCTCTGAGTTATGAACAAAGCGTGGTGGGACAACAAACCGGGGAAGTCATCAGCGCAAAAAAGACATGACCACGTTTTTCAACTACCGCAAGAGGAATCCCGCGCGGTCACACCATGGTGGCAAAGGCGCCCTTGTGCCGGCCATCGCTATCGGCGTGGTCGGCGCGACGATGGGCTATGCCGTTGACCAGGCACTGGGAAAGGGAGTCTTATACCAGTATCCGGAAAAAAGATGGGCTGAATAACGCGGCTGGTTCCTTGAGCCGGGACAAAGTGAGGCCGAAATCACGAGCTGGTCTGGTGCCCGTTCTTTTCCCATCGGCAAACCCGCATCGGAGGGATGTTGCGCAGCTCCATCTCCACCTGTCCCGAACCAAGCAAAGGCTGGCACAGGGAGGTAATTCGCTTGCTTACCTGATAGGCCACAAAACAGCCACTCGGAGCGAGCACTGACAAGATAGTGTCGATAATTTGCGTTCCCATAGTATGGCTCATGGTGGAAAAAGGGATGCCGGAAATGACCACGTCCGGCGCATCCAGCCCATACATACGGATGATTTCTCTCAGGCTGTGAGCATCGCCAAGATGAGCAATAAGCCGATCATCTTCAATGCCGCTCACCAGGCTGTGAAAATTGGGATTGGTTTCGATGCTCAACAGGTTTGCGTCCGGGTTCATGGCCTGTAAAATTTTTCGGGTGGTGCCTCCTGTACCCGGGCCCAGTTCTACAATCGTCTTTGCTGAACTGACGCCGGCAGTCTCTACTAAACGACGTTCCAGGAAGCGAGAGCTCGGAATGATCGAGCCGATTTGAAGGGGATGTTTCAGAAATTCTTGCAGGAAAACAAACCAACTGCCGTTCATGTTGCCATTTGGTTTGGAGTTTGATGTCTGCATGCAATACTTTCTCAATTAGTTTGCGTAACCATTATTTTTGCACAATACCGCGCCCCTGAAAACCACACAATTCCTCGAAGTCGGCAAAACCGGGCGTACCAAATCTCACACACATCAGTGGGGAATCGTGCGTCTGCAAACTTCGATCATCTATGTCAAGCACAGAATAGGTACTCAAAAGACTCCAATTCAGGGGTCCACAAGATGTAGCCTTCTGAGTGAGATGAGAGTGCGAGTATTTCCGGGCAGAGCGCCTGCGCCCTCATTCGGAGATTAAACCTATGTAACAGATTTGTAAATTGCAACCAAAAAGCGGAAATCACCCGTTCGTATCCTCCCGTCACTGTTCCGCTGAAGCGTGCCACGCTTGCCAGTAACGTGACAGCCGGCGCACCATCTGCTTTGGTTTTTCACTGAAGATCCGCTGACCCAGGGGCTTGGCATCACGGCGCAGCGCTTCACGTCTGCGCTCGATCACTTTCTGCAATTCGTTGATGGTTTCCCCGGCGTTAAAATCAGCCGGGTTCTGTGATAGCGTCTGTTTCAAGACCGCAAGATCGTGCTCATCGCCCAGGTGTTCGGAAAGGAGGTGCACTTCGTTGCGATACGCTTTCATGACCGGGGGCCAGATCGGCATCAGCAGCCGCGTATGGCACCAGTGGTACTTTACACGCTTGCGCCATTCGTGGAAATGCTCTGTGTCGGGTTCTTTGTAGGCGACGGTCATGGCTTTCCGCCCTCTCTGGTAGGTTTTGCGCAAACCACCCGCAAGCGCACGGAAACCCTGGCGGCCCAGAGACCAAAAATCTATGCGTGCTCTGCCAATCTGCAAGCGATCTTTGAATTCGTTGATCGAATCGTTCAGCCCAACTTCATCTTCAGCGATCCGGTCACGGCGCGTTACCAAATGTCGCCGGACGGTTTCGAACTGCTTGCGATCTTCTGGCTTCAGCCCCGCCTTTTCTATGAGGCTGTCATACGTTTCAATAATCGAATGGGAGTCCCGGACATAAGACAGAGCTCTGGCTGCATCGCGATACCAGACATTCTCCTCACGATATGAAATTTCAAACTCCGGTCGCACGAGACGAATCAGACCGCGTATCTTCTTGCACCGCTTGCGAACCTGATGCACAGTCTCATGGCTATCGAGAGTAGGCGCCTCGATCTCAGCAATTGCGCGATCGATTTGTTCGCGCGCGATTCTTTTGATTCCCGCTTCGACCGGCTCATTTTTTTGCAGTCTATAACTCAAACGTCCGGGACTCCCATTAATGCGGATTCAGTATTATCAAGCATCGGACCTGAAAAAGGCCGTCTTGCCAGCACGGCCTGGCCGCAGCGTGGCTGTATTGCTTCTCATCCTTTTGCATTTTTTTGCAAAGAATGAGAAGCAATACTACAGAGACTTCAGTCCAGATCATGATCCGACATAAGTGTTGTCTATTTTGGTAGTCGGGACTCCGATCAGGCCAGCGTGCAGCTCATATCCTGCCCGCAACACATAGGAGATTTTATCTTGCCGTGTCCGTTCGGACATTTGGAAATTTGGACCTCGGTGCCGTCGTCCTTGGTCAGAACATCGTTGACGAGCGCCGCATCACACTTGGCGCAAGTTGCATTTACAGCCATACCGCATTTTGGACATTCGTATGTCGCCATGTAAAAATCCTCCTGGTTAAGATGTTGATGTATTGAGAATTGCGTCCTTACATTGTTGTGCCATTTGCATACAAGATTTGAATATATCATTTTTTAGAAAGAGATCAATGATGTTATTGATGCAACCTGGTGCGCGTCCAGATTCCGGAACGAGAGCGTGAGTAGCACAACAAGAGACAGATGTTATTCAAAGTATGCTCATCAAAC
>CAZVSL010000335.1:0-7185 GCA_964629935.1 uncultured Calditrichaceae bacterium
GGATAAATCCTGCGGGTCCGCATAGCAAATCCCGCGGACTTGAACCCGCCAGAAGCGGCTTTAGCCGTCTTGCATGGATTGAGCCTGATGCTTCAGCATTAGGCTCGTCGAAAGGGCGAATTCATGAATAATGCACTCTAATAATATTCTATGGATAGCGCTTGAATTTCGAGAAATCCGGTTTGCGTTTCTCAACATAGGCTTTCCGGCCCTCGTTCGCTTCTTCCGTCAGATAATACAGCAGGGTGGCGTTGCCGGCGAGCTCCTGCAGACCTGCCTGGCCATCCAGTTCTGCATTAAATGCAGATTTGAGCAACCGAATCGCCATGGGGCTTTTTTCCAGAATCTTCTTACACCACGCGATGGTCGTGCTTTCAAGCTCTGCCAGGGGCACGACCTTGTTAACCAGTCCCATCTGCAATGCTTCCCGGGCATCATACTGGTCGCAAAGATACCAGATTTCGCGAGCTTTCTTTTGGCCGACACACCGCGCCAGAAAGGATGCGCCAAATCCGCCATCGAAACTGCCGACTTTGGGGCCGGTCTGGCCAAAACGCGCGTTGTCGGCGGCTACGGTCATATCACACACAACGTGCAGCACATGCCCGCCGCCGATGGCCCAGCCCGCTACCATGGCAATCACCGGTTTGGGTAGTGAGCGAATCTGCTTCTGGACATCCAGAATATTCAGGCGCGGCACACCGTCGCTGCCAACGTAACCACCGACGTCCCGCACTTTCTGGTCCCCGCCGCTGCAGAACGCTTTGCCGCCTTCGCCAGTCAGGATCACCACGCCAACATCGGAGTTCTGGCGCGCCAGTTCAAACGCCTCAGATAATTCAAAAACAGTCTGTGGCCGAAAGGCATTGTGTACCTCAGGCCGGTTGATACTGATTTTGGCAATACCTTCATGGTATAAAAACAGGATATCTTCAAACTCTTTCAAAGGCTGCCAGGCAACGGATTCTTTACTCATCGCATCTCCCTCATGATTGATTGGAATTTCAGAAGTGCATTAGCATTGGCATGTTTGTCAAATTCTATCTCGAGTATCGCCGGGCTCTTTTCCCCGGCAAAAAAATCCGGCAGAATCTTTTCCAGTTCGGTCGTTGATCCGCAAACAAAGTAAGACAGCCCGTGGTCTTTTGCAGTAAGCTTGGCTGTTCTTGTCTGCGCCACTTCAAAATAGTCATCGAGCTCCGGTTGGGCGCGACTGCCGTCCAGAAAGCGAAAAATGCCACCGCCGCCGTTATTGAAAACAATAATGCGCAGATTTGATGGCAGCCCCTTTTGCCACAGCCCGTTGCGATCGTAAAAGAAAGCCAGGTCTCCGACGAGCAAGGTGGTCACCTTGTCGGTTGCAAGGGCCCCGACCGCGGTGCTAACTGTGCCATCGATGCCGCTGGTGCCGCGGTTGGCATTGACCCGGATATCCGGCCTTTCCGCCAGAGAAATGAGTTGCGCCAGCCGGATAATTGCACTGTTGCCCAACTGCAGATGGCTATCCGGAGGCAGATTCGCCAAAACTGTAGACATCGCTGACAATTCTGCAAAACCAGTCTCCTGCAAAAATGCCCGCACGAGCTGCTCTGCTTTTGCCTGGCCGGTCTGCCACTCTGAGATATAGGTCTGGTCTGACCTGGCAACGCTGCCCTTACCTCGGCGCACCATTTCAGTGAAAAAATACCCAGGTCTGACAGGCACTGTGCGCGTCAAGGACTGAAACGTATCAACGACCTCAGGATTGAGCTGTAAACCCCAATGCTCGGCGGGCTTACTTTCACGCAGGAAGCGTTTTAGATTCTTTGAAACCAGCGGGCCGCCAAAGGAAACTAGCAGATCAGGCTGCAGCCGCCTCAGGAATTCGGTGTAAGCGCTGGCCAGGATGATATCAAAATGTGGCGCACTCTGCGCCGCCTGAAAATTGGAAGCAATATCTGCAAGAACGACTGCGCCCTGTTTCCGCAATTGCTTTAGTGAGCGCGACAGCTCCGAGTCAGGCGAATGCAAGCCGGCGACCACCAGCCTCCGCTTTGCACTTTGCCACGCCGGCATCAGTTCCTTCCAGGCAGCTTCCGGCAACCCGGGCTCAACCCGCGTCTGAGTAATGATGCTGCGTTTCTTATCATAGACCAGCGGGGCTGAGGGATAAAGCGGCTCCCGCAACGGCACGTTCACATGCACGGGACCGGCCACCGGCCAGAGCGTACGATTGATGGCCTCGGAAACGATTCGCTCTACGTGCCACCTGGCGTCCGGATGCGTGCAGTCGACCGGCAGGTCGTAGGCAGCGCGGCAATGCGGCCCGTAAATGTGATGCTGTTCTATGGTCTGATTGTCGTTTTGGCCGATCCACTCAGGCGGCCGATCAGCAGTCAGCACCAGAAGGGGAATCTGTTGGTAGTATGCTTCCGCTACAGCCGGCGCATAGTTCAAAGCTGCCGTGCCGGAAGTACAGATCAAAGCCGTCGGCATGCCGGTTTGCTGCGCCAGTCCAAGCCCAACAAATGCAGCGGCGCGCTCATCGACCACGACTCTGCACCTCATTTTGGGATGGCGCGCAAAGGCCAGCGTCAGCGGCGCCGAACGCGAGCCCGGCGATATGATGACATTGCGAATCTGCTTTTGAGCGCAAATTTCGGCAATGTTGGTGATGCTCTGTCTCGACTCAGTCATAACACAAAATAGTGCCGCGGCTATGGGTTAGACTTTGAGGCGCCGGCGCCTCGTCGTAGAGAACCTTCAGAAGCGCATCGAGCTTCATTTCCGTTTCCAGCCATTCCTGCTCGGCAATAGAGTCGATTGTGATGCCGCCCCCGGCATACAATCGTGCGGAGCGGGACATCAGTTGCATGCAACGCAAATTCACGAACAAATGCGATTGCTGATTCAGGTTGACAGGGCCGAGGTAGCCGGCATAAAAATGGCGCTTGTGGAGCTCATGTTCGCGGATGAACGAAAGCGCGCGCTGTTTGGGAACGCCACAAACCGCAGGCGTCGGATGTAGCGACCAGAGCAACTGCTCGACGACATCACTTCGGCGTTGCGACAAATGCTTCAAATTAAAGATGGTCTGCAGGTGCAAAAGATTGCCGATCCGTACGGATTCCGTATTTTGCTCGGTGTAATCTTCGATGCTCTGTTGCGCAAAAGCGTCTCGTATGAACTCGCTGACGATCTCCTGCTCAACGATCTCTTTCTCACCCCATTGTGGCGGCCATTGGCTATCGTCTTCTCCGATGGAGCGGGTGCCGGCCAGGGCCACGGTGGTGAGCTCGTCATGCTTCAGGCTCAGCAAAAGTTCCGGGGTGGCGCCTATCCATGTGCCAACGCCCGGCAGCGCGACAAGCGAGACGAACGCACTTGGATAGACTGCGCACAATTTCTGAAACAGCAGCAAGGGCGCAAAATCCTCCGTGAGGTCAACGTCAAAGGCGCGCGACAGCACAACCTTGCGTAGCTTGCCGGAGCGTATGGTTGCAACCGCGTGTTCGACAAGATCACAATACGCACGTTTTGCCATCGGTTGCTCGCCACTTGCAGAAGGCGCCGCATACCAGCTATGCGGGAGAAGGCGGCGTTCATGGTTGCTTTCACAGGCGCGCAGCAGACTGAGGTGATTGCGTCTCTTATCGGCATGAGGTGTCCGGTTCACATAGCACCGGCCATCGCGCAACAGCACATCAGCTTCGATGAAATAGGGCGAATTTTCAGCATGGTTAAAAAATGGGGTTACGACGAAGCCGCCGGGCAGGTTGTTAAACCTCACTGCCGGCCGTTGCAATTGCTGTGTCAGAGCGATAATTGCTTGCGGTTTATCATCATGGGGGAAACGCCAGATGGCTAATGGAAACCTGCTGCGAATAGCGTATTCATATAAGAACGGGAGAATAGCTTCTCCATTAGTTGACTCCATTATGATTTCGTTTTCAGACATCCACCCTCCTTAGAGTATTCGAAATCTGTGATTAGCGAAGCAATCGCATAATCGTCTTAAATCTGTCAGTAGAAATCGTCTTGTTACTCAGCAATTTTCTGAGTGTATCGACGGCAAAACTTGTCATCTCGTGCAGCCTACCCAATTTCTCGCTCATCTCCGGCTCCTCCTCCTGCATCACTTCGGAGAGCGCGACAATATTCGTTTCTATTTTCTGGGTGAGCTTAAGCTCACGGTTGCGCAAAATGTTATAGATCACCTGCATCAGGTCCGGATTGGATTGATAACCGGGTGAACGCGCATCACCAAGGCTGACCTTTTCGACAACCTGATACGCAATGAGCTCGGACAGGGCAGTGCTCACCAGACCCTTGGTCACCCCCAGACGGATTGTGAGCTCCTTGGCGGTAATCGGCTGACGCGCCAGGTAGATGTGAACCCATATCCGGCCGTGGATTTCTTTAAAGCCCCAATATTTAATGAACTCTCCAACGGACTCGGCGAGTTTGTTTTTTTGTTCCTGTAATCTTTCGCTCACGCGCAGACATCTTCGTTAAAATCGTTTAGAACAATATAAACAACGGAGGATTTTGTGTCAAGGTTTACATGGAGAGAGAATGAGAGCGCCACGATTGTGCATGGCTTAAGCCATGCAATCGTGGCGATGAAAAATCAATACCGGAATTGGCTTGCAAGGAATTGCGGGTGAAGTGCGGCCAGATTCGTCAGTCTGGTGGTTCCGAATCAGTCCTTCAAAAAATTCTAATCGACTCCCGGGCAATGACCCTTTTGGTAATTACACCGAGACGGCGAGAAAGAACGGCGCAAGAAATTCAATTGAGCTGCTCTTTAGGGATGCCTTCCAGTGCGCGCTCGACGGCAGTGATAATGCCCTCATTATCGGGACGTTTGCAGATAATATCATCGGCGATCCAGGAACGAAAGTCGCTACGTAGCTCATCGTTGGTTGTCTGCAACAATACCTTACTCCCTTTGAAGTCCGTTGCATACTGCAACAAGTAATCGATCGAATGCTTATCCATATCGACAACTATGACATCCATGGATTGGCTTCTGGAAATCCTGGTAATATCATCCCACTCTGTTGTTGACCATACCGTATGACCGAGGTCCTCCAGACGTTTCTTGAGCACATTTCGCCGGGCGGGATTAGATTCGTTCAATACTATTTTTGCCATGGTACTACCCCTCTTTTCATTGTAAAACCGCGTGAAAGAGGTTGACTATTTTAGTGCAACTTTCAGCGAGGTTCCTTTTTTGTTCAGGACAATTTTGTCCTCTCTGGCGAGCCAGCCAATCGCCTGATGCAGTTGCTCGGTTCTACCACCCAGCTTCTTCTTCAGTTGTGCCACCGTCGACTCGCCGTTCTCGTTTAGCAACTGCCAAACTTTGCCGGCGGCGTCTCCAATTTCATTAGTCATGTTTTAGCCTCCATGTTAGTACTTCGTAAAACTCAATTACTTTTTCCCGGCTCGCCATTATTGGCAAGATCAAATTACTCCATTCCTGTCCAAAATGCAACGGCAATCCGTCAAAACCACTATTTGTATCAGAAATTTTATAAACCCGGCAAAGTACCCGGTTTCGGCAGCGGGTTTTCCCGTTCGAGAATTATTATGGCGATTTAGCCCGACTAATTCATCAGGTTAGATACTGCACTCGAAACAACGTGATAGCTTATTACAGGAGGATTGCGGAGATCTGCGATCTCCGCATCCTCCGTGCTAATTTACAGGCCCTTGAGGATGCGCCTGATCTCGCGCGCATGTCGAGACTCATCTGCGGCCATCTCTTCAAGCTTCATCCTTAATTCCGCTTCGCCAAGTTCTTCGGCGAGTCTGGCGTGCTTCATATAGTTCTCCACGTCTTTTTCCTCCATCGCCAGGTCCAGCTCGAGCATAGCCTTCGTATCTTCAGGTTTATCGAACTGTTGTGGCGTCGTCGTGGGCTCTCCGCCAAGATCGACGATGACGTCGGTTAGAAATGCGGCATGGCCGAGCTCATCCTGGATTTCGCTCTGAAACATCTCCCGCAATTCCGCACCCATCAAGCCAAAGCTTTTGCCTGCCTGATAATTGTAACGGATGATCGTGCCTAATTCAGCCGCCAAATCGTCATTGAGTCCTTGTATTAAGGTATCCTTACTCATGAAAACACTCCTTTCCCGAGTTTGATTTCTCCAATTGAACAGATTTGTATTTTTTATGAGAAGCAACAAGCAATTGTTCCATGCGTTGCAGCCGTTCAAGATGGCATGATTACACGTCATGTCCCCGGGGTTCCCCGACTCGTGTTCGACTCGTCGGGAGGAACCTTGGGTTTTGATCCTGCTGTCTAACCCGTATCGCGGTGACGGCGCGGGTCACGCCCTATTCTGAACCATGCAAGCTAAAATGTCCCCACTCCCTCGATTTCGTCAGCGAGCCAACCGGCATCATAGAGCTTTCTCAGTGCTTCCATGATGTAGGCGCTGTGCACGGCGACTGCGCGGTTGCTGTGCTCATCATAAACAAAGCGGCCGGCGAGGCTTTCGATGTTGCCATCGAAAATCAGGCCCACAAGCTCTGCTTTGGCGTTGATGACTGGTGAGCCGGAGTTGCCGCCGATAATATCGCAGGTGCTGACGAAATTGGCCGGCGTGGAGAGATCGAGCGTTTCCTGCCGCTGCCAGAATCGCGATGGCAGGGCGAAATCATCTACCTGGTCAAAACTCAGCGTGCGATCGTACAAACCGTACAGAGTTGTCTTGCTGGGTGCTTTGGTGCCGTTCATGGGATAGCCTTTGACCGCGCCATAGGAAAGCCGCAAAGTAAAGGTTGCATCCGGATAGACCGCCTTGCCATAGGCCGCAAACCGGGCCTGCGCAATACGCTCCGTGGCAGAAGCGAGCACGCTTTCGATGTTTCGGCGGCGCCATGCTTCCCATTCGCGCAGCATCGGATCTAGCTCACGGATTACAGTTATCAGCGGATCATTCGAGGCCTCGATGGCTTCGCGGCCTCCCTGCAACAGCGATTTACGGAAATCAGCCTGACCGAGTTTTGTATTCGCAATAATCGCTTGTGCAGCTACATCCGGCGAACGGCCATCCAGCACTTTTTTCAGGAATGGATCATGCGGGCCGAGATCCTGCAAAGCCAATTGCAGCGCCGTGGCCAAATTGACCTGCTCGATATCAAGGTAGACCGGCGCCGGCGAGAGAAGCTTAAACTTCATGGCAGGAACCT
>CAZVSL010000336.1:0-7184 GCA_964629935.1 uncultured Calditrichaceae bacterium
GACCTTGGTATGGGCCGGGCGCTTACGAAGCTGGTCGCCGAACGCGTGCACGACGAACGCGACCCCGAGCTGCCGGGTCTGGCCTGGACAGCTCTCGGCTGCATGTTGCTGCTCGGTGTACTTGGCACATTGATTTTGGCGCCGCTGTCCCCTTTTCTGGTGAAGTCAGTGCTGAAAATCCCGGAGTCTTTGCAGGCAGAGAGCCTGACTGCCTTCTATGTTTTGGCGCTGTCTTTGCCTGTTGTGGTGAGCACCGCTGGTTTGCGCGGGATTCTGGAGGCGAAACAGCGCTTCGAGCTCATCAACATCGTCAGGGTCAATCTGGGTGTGCTGACGTATCTCGGTCCGTTGCTCGTTCTGCCATTCACAAACAAGCTAACCTACATCGTCGGTGTACTGGCGGCCGGTCGCGTTTTGGCCTGGTTTGTGTATTTCATTCTTTGTCTGAAGCACGTCCCAGTTCTTCGGGAAAAAATAAGTGTGCAACGCAAGCACATTGTGCCGCTGCTTCGCTTTGGCGGCTGGCTCACAGTCAGCAATTTCATCAGTCCGCTGCTGGAGTATCTCGACCGCTTCATCATCGGAGTGCTCATTTCGGTCACTGCGGTGGCGTTTTACGTCACGCCCTATGAGGTTGTGACGCGCTTGCTGATCATTCCCGGCGCTGTGGTGGCGGTCATGTTTCCCGCTTTTTCCGCGAGTTTTGTGCACAACAAGCAGCGCACCTCGCAACTTTTCAGCAAAACCGTGAAATGGATACATTTGCTGATTTTTCCGCTTGCGCTGGTTCTCATCGGTCTGGCGCGTCAAATTCTGCAAGTGTGGATAGGCCCGGAGTTTGCCCGGCAGAGCACACTGGTCATGCAATGCCTGACCCTGGGTGTGTTTATCAACAGCATCGCCTACGTGCCCTCTGCCCTGCTGCAAGGCATTGGCCGGCCTGATTTGACAGCCAAATTTCATTTGCTCGAGCTGCCAATATATCTCGTCTTGCTGTACTTCATGATAATACAGTTCGGCATCACTGGCGCGGCCATCGCCTGGCTTGCGCGGGTGCTGCTGGACGCGACATTACTGCTGGAGTTCACCCGGCGCTTGCTGCCGCGTACGCAGCACGCAATCCAAAGGTCGGGCGCGATTCTGGCTGGCAGCCTCGTGTTGCTGGCGCTGGCGATGTTGCCGCTAAGCCTGCTCGCAAAGGCGGCGTATCTGATCCTGGCGTTTGTTGGCTTCAGCCTGGCGTCCTGGTTCGTGCTCATGGATGCAGAAGACCGCTCGGACTTGCGGGGCTGGCTGCACGCGGGATTGCTGGCAGTGAAGATCATCAAGTAAATATCGATGTCCTTTCACCAAGCTTGCCTGGCAGAAATTCGAAATACTGAGCACGAAATTCTAAACAAATCCAAATACCAAATTGGACCAAAACCGGCGACCATCACTTCGATACAGACCATCGGCCAAGATCGACGATTTCCGGTTTGCGCCTAAGCAACTACTGAAAACGGGCTGGAGTAGTTCGGCATGGCATTTTCTGGAGAGTCAGACACCACAACCAAGACAGAAGATGAAAGACAGATGCATAAAACCATCATCCGATACACACTGTTGATTCTCTATTTTGTAGCTTTCTTTGCGATTATCTACGCCATTTTCGGCGGCAGTTGGATCGATATTCTGTTTGCACAGCCGTACTACGCATACGCCGGGTCCCTGTTTGCAGTCAGCCTGTTTTGCATGCTACTGGTGCTCAGAAAAGCGAACAATCTCACACCGTCTGCGGTGCTGTTTCTGTTCTTTATAGCTGGACCAATCCTGGGTCCGCCCGGTTTGCAAATTTACGAAACGCTGTTTAATCTGTCTGGCGTTAACACTGAGCAGTCTTTTCCGGTGTTCGTCTGGGCCGTGGGGACGGCAGCCCTGTTGCTGGGCGTCCTGATAGCGCATTATGTCTGCAAGGGGCCGGTTAGCAGCAGGGCAAGATTTTGGCACGAGCGCTATGCCTCCCTCCTGCTCTGGTCATGCCTGGCTGTGGCGGCTTTCTTCACGCTGTTCGTCATTTTCAGACTTGGCTACATTCCGCTTTTGCATGCCAGTATCGATGAAGTACGCGGCGAATTCCACCTGAGTGCGGGCGAGTATCCGCTGAAATTGTCGCGTCTCTGGCTGGCGGCGGTGCCGTTGGCAGCGACATTTGCTGCATTCAGAACGCGAAACAGAGTGTATTTTGCGATCGTGCTGGTTTGCAGTCTGGCGCTTGTCATTTATGGTCAGCGCACCTACATGTTGCTCGCCATCACCACAGCTCTCCTGATCTACGTCAAAATACGCAGGGTCAAATACTTGCATGTGGCCATCCTCGGCGGCAGTCTGGTGGTCTTGTTTCTGCTCTACGCTGAATTCCGCGCTGGTCGCTCGTTCAAGGAACTATCGACCTCAGAGCTAATCGTTATGAACAGTTTCCGCGAGTGGCGGGAGTACACATTTTTCGTCAATGAGACGCGCGAAAGTCAGGAGTTCTATGGCGAGGACTTCTTCACCGGCGCGCTCCTGCCGGTGTTGCCCAAACAAGTGTGGGCCGTGGTTGGCGTGGACAAGAACAAACTGATGCTGGAAAAAAGTGCCGCCCACATTCTCGGCAGAGAACTCGATGAAGGGCTGGGTATCCGCATCGGAACCATCGGCGAGGCCTACATGGGTTTCGGCTTGTTCCATGGCGTCGTTCTGCAGATGTTGGTTTTCGGGCTTATCTTCGGCTGGCTGGAGCTGTACTACCTGCGCCTGGATCAGCGGGACGCACGTCTCGCGCTCGTCAGTTTCGCACTTTCGTTGTTGCTGTACCTGCCCATCGCTACTTTGATTACCACACTCTCAATCGCCGTCTTCTTCGGCTTTTTCTTGATACTCTTCCATTTCATTGGCACGTACCGTGTCCATCTTGACCACTCATTGCAGCATCATGAACCCCGCATAACTCAAACGGTTACGACGTGAGCACGCTGCCGCAACAAAACCTGGCACGGCAACATGACGCCAACTCAAAAACTGGCGTCAAAAGCACGCTGGCGATCATCATCGTGAGTTGGAATGCAGGCGAATACCTGCGCAAGTGCCTTCACTCTGTCTGTGCTACAATGCCCGTCGAAGATTTCGAAATCTGGGTCGTGGACAACAACTCATCTGATGGCACGCCCGATATGATTGAGCGCGAATTCCCTGAGGTCAACCTGATCCGCAACGACCGCAATCTGGGATTTGCCGCTGCAAACAATCTTGCTATACGCGCGTGCCGTGCCCGCTATGTCTGCCTGGTCAATTCAGATGTCGAGGTGCTGGAAGGCTGTTTTGAAACGCTGCTGCGGTACATGCAGAAGCAGCCGGACACAGGTGTGACCGGCCCGCAATTGCTCAACGCGGACGGAACGGTGCAGCCGAGCTGCTATGGCCATCCCAACCGCTGGAACACGCTCTGCCACGCCCTCGGGCTGGCCAAACTGTTTCCCGGCAACCGCTGGCTGAACGGTCTTTATGGCAAATACTGGCCACAAACTGAACTGCAAGCAGTCGAAGCCATGTCTGCCTGCTTTCTGGTGATCAGAGAACAGGTGCTCGAACAAGTGGGGCTTCTGGACGAAGATTTCTATATCTATTGGGAAGATTTTGACTTTTGCACGCGTGTGCAAGACGCCGGTTGGCAGATAGTCTATGTGCCGCAGGCCAAAGCCGTTCATTATGGCGGCGCCAGCTCGGCAAATGCTCCGGTAAGGTTTATGATCGAGACCGAACGCGCCTGCCTGCACTATTGGCGCAAACACCACGCCGCGCCGGGTGTGCTACACATCGGCTCAGTGATATTCATGCGGCATTTTTTGCGTCTTATTTTCCGGTCCGTGACGTTTGCAATCAAACCAGCCGCACGCGCCGATGCCAGGGGCAAAATCAAAAAAAGCCTGGCTGCCCTCCGGTGGCTGCTCACCGGCGCCAAAACACAACCTCGCGATTCATTCTGACATGATGCGCAACGCCACAAAAGAGCTGGCAGGCTTTCTGTTCCGTATCTCTGGTCTGCCGATTTTGATTCGCAGCATAATCTGCCGGCGCAAGGCGACGATTTTGGTTTATCACAATCCTGACCTGACACATTTCGAGCGCCATCTCGCCTACCTTGCCGCCAGATTTCACTTTATCCCGCTTCGTAAACTGGTCGACGCCATTCGGCAAAGAGACTGGTCAAGCATTCCGCCACGCGCTCTGGTCTTGACGCTGGACGATGGCCATGTACGCAATTACGCACTACGCCACATCTTGCAAAAGTATGGCGTGCGGCCGACGATCTTTCTATGTAGTCATATTGTCGATACGAACCGCCATTTTTGGTGGAAGACGGGTATTGATGCGCCGGATCAGTTCAAGAGCCTTGCGTACGAACAGTTTTTGACCAGACTTAAATCAGAAGTCGGTTATGAACCTGAGAAGGAATATCATTCGCGACAGGCGCTCAACCGGTCTGAGTTAGCTGAGATGCAGGGCGTGGCAGATTTCGGCTCGCACACTCGCTTCCACCCTATTCTGCCCGCATGCCCGCAACACACCTGCCTGGCAGAGCTCAGGGAGTCACGCGCACACCTGCAGGATTTGTTGCGGCAACCGGTCCGCGATTTTGCTTATCCGAACGGCGATTACACAGAACGCGAGCTGAAAATGGTCGCCAGCGCCGGCTATGATTCCGCCCGTACCCTCGATTATGGCTGGAATGATTTCCGTACTGACCCGTTGAGACTAAAAGCCTGTGAAGTGGATGACGCCGCGTCAGCAAATGTGCTCTCTGCCCAGGTGCATGGATTTTTCCCGCTGCTGCGACGGCTGCGTAGACGTCTCCGCCCGAAACCGGCATACGGCCAAAATGGAGAGCAGGAATTGGCCAGCGAACCGGAAATCCTGATGATCGGCCCTTACCCGCTGCACCAGGCCAGAGGCGGCATCTGCTCGGTTATATCGACATACGCCGAGGCCGGTGTGCTCGAAGCCCGGCGCATCCGCTATATCTCTGCGTCGTCTAGCGGGAGTGCTGCGCTGAAGATGTTTGCACTGGTGAAGGCTTTGATTGCGTTCAACGTCACGTTGCTGTTCTGTCCGATCAAAATGGTACATATCCACTCTGCTTCCTGGCGCAGTTTCTATCGCAAAAGCTTGTTTGTACGGCTCGGCAAATTGTTCGACAAGAAAGTATTGTTGCATTTGCACGGCGGCCAGTTCCAGCGCTTTTATGATTCTGCCAGGCCGTGGCAGAAGTCTTTTATCCGGAAAACGCTGACCTGCTGGCCGTTGTCTCCCCGGTCTGGCGCCACCGGTTTCGCAAGCTGGCGTCCGATACGCGCCTCGTGACTATTCCCAATCCGGTAAATGTGCAACATTATCAGCCCGCCAACGGTTCCGTGAGCAGCCAAAGTCAAAACGTCTTGTTCCTGGGAAATCTCTGCAGGCAGAAAGGCGTATTCGAGTTGATCCGCGCCGTGCCTGAAGTTGTCAGGCGCGTGCCAGGCGCCAGATTTATCCTCTGTGGTGACGGTGACGACTTCACGGCATGCAAACAACTCTGCGCGGATCTCGGCATTGGCGACAATGTCAAATTACCCGGTTGGGTCGCCGGCCAACAGAAACACCAGATGTTACGCGCTGCGGCCATCTTTGTATTGCCATCTCACGACGAAGGCATGCCGGTAAGCATCCTCGAAGCAATGGCATGCGGACTGGCGATTGTAGCCACTGATGTAGGCGGCATTCCAGAAATGATCAGGCATGAGGAGAACGGGCTGCTCGTTCCTCCCGGGGACTCTGAGGCGCTGACCGAAGCGCTGGCGTCGCTTCTCACTAATCCACGCAAATTGCATGAAATCAGGCAGCGCAACCTCACCGCTGTAACAGAATACGATGTGCATCACGTTGCAGAAGTGCTAAGACAGGTGTATGCAGATTTGCTTGAAAATAGCACGCCCACACTACCAGAGAACAGCACTGAGGTTATTGAGTGAGTTTACGTCTGACAACACGGAGAAAAATCGTATGACACAGCCTGCAATAACCGACCGCGATTCCTTTTTGATGGAATACACCGACGAAGCGTCCGTTGCAAAATACGTCAGCGACACTGCCGGCAAGGGCATTCAATTTATCCTCGAGCATGTTTATGGGCCACTGTACTCCGATATTATAGACTCCATTTACCGGGATGGGGGCGGCGCCACTGGCTTCCGCGTTCTGGAGTATGGCTGCGGTGGAGGCATGAATCTTCTTCACATATTCAGACTTCTACTTTCAAAGGATATACCTGTGCTTGCGGCAGTTGGTACAGATTTCTCGCAACCACTTTTGGACGCCGCGGAAAGAGAGAAAGAGATGCTCATCGATCCGGAAAATCGTGACAAGATTGCGTTCCTGCGGGCATCCAATGAAACGCTTCTCGATGATTTGAGAAAGGGCATGTCGCAAAGTGCAGAATCGTTGCCGGGCAGCTTCGAGCTTGTGGTTGGGGTTAATACGTTTCGATATGCAATCAGGCTCGAAAAACAACAGAGCTGCGCAGATGACATCGCCGCCTTGCTCGCACCGGGCGGCTATTCGATCATGATAGACATGAACAATAAGTTCCCCTGCTTCAAGTCCAGGTTTCGCGGCAACAATTCGAAGCCGAAAACCCAGACCCGGCTTCCATCTCTGCAAGAATATGCCGCTCCCTTCAGGCTGGCCAATCTCGACATCGTGCAAGCGAGGCATTTTTGTTGGATTCCTCATTCGGCCGGCGCTTCTGTACTTATGGTGGCCAAAACCCTGGCGCCTGTCTTGAACCTGATTGCTCCCGGTTTCGCCATGAGGTCGTTGGTTATAGCCAGAAAAAGAAAAGAGGCCACATGATCGTTCTCCGGGGTGATACAAAAAAAACGCCAGGTGATCTCGCCATAAAGACCATACTTGAAGCGCTTGGTGTTACTTTCGTGCAAGAGATAGAACCGGAAGAGTTGAAACTTAAAACTTTCAGGCCGATCACAGGTGAAGGGGACCAGCATTCCACACTCATTGCGCCATTTTCCTGTCTTGACCTGATTTTATCTCAGGATGGAGATGGCGTTGCGCCAGCGCTCAGATTGCCCGAGTGGATAAAGAGCGTATTCTTCCATAGTATGGACTCC
>CAZVSL010000337.1:0-429 GCA_964629935.1 uncultured Calditrichaceae bacterium
ACAAAGTCGTTACCTTCATCGAGTGCCAAAACTCAGGGTCCTGGAGAGCAGTGAAATAGTTACCCAACCCCGTAAATCTCATGGGCAAGACCAGATTCCACTTGTGCAGGCTGACAATAAAGGCAAAAATGACGGGGAATGCTGTGAATAAAAGAAATACAACTGCATGCGGACTAACAAATAGCCAGCCCTGCAGAGTTAAGTAAATGTTTTTGGTCTTGACGGATCTGCTAGACACAATGTCGATTCCAAAGACTCTCGTGTGGTGCATTCATTTTTTCAGCAGCCATTTGTCAAACCACCCGTAGGCCTCTTGCTTCAATGCCGGACTAAAAGAGTGTCCGCAATCATCCACGACAAGCTTCACACGGTTAGGATACCCATGCCGGCCATATACTTCGGCTGTTTTTGAATGAACATCGCGCACGC
>CAZVSL010000337.1:439-7177 GCA_964629935.1 uncultured Calditrichaceae bacterium
TTAGCCATTGAGAAACTTGAAGATAAATATAAAGAACCATTTGTTGACAGAAAACTTATGGAAATGTCTATCGTGTCCATTGCGGAAAAATATGATCTTTCTTCCCCGCGAGGATCAGGAAAGGACGGGGCGCAATCATGGCCGCAATTTCAGGAATATCGGTGTACTGCAGAATGCCAGGAATGTATAACCCCTGGTTATGATTTATCTTGTCCCTGACAATTGCTTTATAAGTAGAAAACCCGCAACTGGATACCACGGCTCTAATACGCCTGTCAAATACAGCCCCGAACATGCTTTCTTGTCCACCGAGTGAGTGACCTATGCATCCTATACGTCTGCTATCCACATCCTCACGTGTAACAAGGTAATCTATTCCGCGGATTATGTCCCATACCATACGACGTTGTAAACATTGTCCAAGCAGCACAAGCCGAGATGCCTCAAATCGTTCGTTGTCTGCTCCCTCAAGCCCAATCACGACGCGCTCCTCAAAGCATTTTGCATCCGGAGCGAATGTGATATATCCACGCTCAGCCAGTTCTTTTGCATAGGCTTGCAGTGGATTTCCGCTTTTACCGATCACCTCACTCTTTCCATTGGTAAAATCGCCGCCGTGTTGGTGATGGCAGAAGATTGCCGGAGCATGCGCTTGCCGGTTTTTAGGTATGAGCACGTAAGCAGAAACCAGTTCGTCTGGCTCTGTTTCGTAAGCCACCTTTTCATATCTGATATTTTTCTCTTCCTGTACGTGCACGGTCCGGGCGTTCAGTGGCGTTCGTATCTCAGGAAACCCACCCATGAGACAGGTGAGTTTATTGCGCAAGTAGTTTTTTCGAGATTGCCATGGTGTGGTTGTCATCGTGATATCTTTTAGGAAATCTCTACCTGACCGAACAGAAAGCCGGGCGATTAGAGTAGACTTTGAATGGTCACGGGGCGGCCAGTTTCGACCGATTTCTTGGCCGCGACACCTGTGAGAATCGACATGGCTCCTGCGCGGGAATCAGCTTTGTGGTTTAATGGATCGGACTCTCGCGGTTGGAAGAGGTCTTGAAGTAACAATCTATCGCCCCCAGCATGCCCCCCTTTAATTCTCTCCAGCACGAATACGCCAGGCTCGCTCCAAAACGGTGTCAAGTGAAGTTGCTGTTCGCATGGTTCTGGCCACGGACCATCTTCTGGAATGGTTGCTTCGAGACGTCCTTTGGTGCCATTGAAGGCAATCCGATATCCTTCGTAGGGCATGAAAGCGTTCAAAGAGTAGCTCATTAACGTTCCTTTCTGATAACGAACAGACAGGGACATGCTATCATAGATGTCTATTTCATCTGAAAAGACGCATTTGTCGCGTATGTAGCCGTCCTCGGACTCAGCATCCAGATAGAGGGCACGCAATTGATCATCTTCTCTCAAGTCCAGATAGAAACCACAGGTGTCGGTATAATCACAAGTCAGACACCGTTCGCCGCGTTCCGCGCGAGTGGGGCCATAGAAGCTAAGTTGTCCATGCGCGAACACTTCATCAGGTACATCATCAAGATACCAGTTCACCAGGTCAAAGTGATGTGTGGCTTTGTGTACAAGTAAGCTGCCCGAATTCTCTGATCTTCTATGCCAACGTCGAAAATAATTTGCGCCGTGCGTTATGTCGAGATACCAGTGAAAATCGATAGACAGTACTTTGCCTATTGTACCCTGAGAGAGAAGCTCTTTAATCTTTGTGTTGCGGGGAGCATAGCGGTAATTGAATGTAACCGTCACTTTTTTATCGCTCGCTTTCTCTGTATCCAATATCCTTCGACATTTCTCTGCATCGACTGTCATGGGTTTCTCAGTAATGACATCGCATCCCATTTCCAGCGCTTTGATAATGAATTCGTGATGGGTTGAGTCTTTACTGGCAACGATGACGGTGTCCGGGGAAGTAGTCCTAATCATCTCTTCAAAATTCTTGAATGTGGGCGTGTACATATCCAACTGCTGGTTGACATAATCCATGCGCTGCTGGTTAATATCACACAAGCCCACAAGTGACGCAACATCATTATATTTCCCGACGATGGGTAAGCAATACATGTTAAGCCCGCGATGACCGCATCCGACAATTGCATATTTCTTCACTGCCACCGATAACCTCCTCTGCGCATGATTCAACTTCTGTTCATTACCTAACTGTGGATATCGGGTTTGATCATATGGACAGATTCAGAATCGTGATCCCGAAAGTGAGGGGAACTTCTTTTCGTAGAAACTCTGAGTGTCAATCGGTCTCCACGGTAAAGGTCCTCTGCATACTCAACCCGATCCCCCGCCACTGTGTAGGCCAGCCTCTTAATCAACAACATGGGACTGCCAGGTCGGATTTGTAGCATGTCACTGTCAGCAGGGTCGGAGACCGTCGCCTCAATACTCTGCTCTGCATAACCCAACTTGATATCAAGCTCGTTTTCCATAGTCATATAGATAGAATGGCGTTCAAGATCGTACTCAAGCAAAGCTTTCAGAAGCTCAGCAGGAAAATAAGATCTCTCTATTACAAGAGGCTCATCATCTCCTAATCGCAGTCGCTCAATGAAGAGAATTGGTGCACCCAGTGATAAACCAAGCTTCTGAGCAACCTGCTCCATTTTACTCTTCTCAGCCTCATCGTCGGGAGAATTGAACACCTTAGAAGCAATCACCCTGGCGGCAGGAGTTTTCCCCTGGGACCGCATCAATTCAGTAAAACTTAATAGCTTAACCAAGCTTTGTTCGATTTTCGGGGAGGTGATAAATGATCCGCGTCCTCTTTGCCGTGTTACCAAGCCTTCAGCTAAGAGCACTTTAATCGCGTCCCTGACTGTTCCGCGGCTGACTCCGTACCGTTCCATCAATTGATACTCAGAGGGTAAGGCTGTATTCGCTTTGTATTTACCCTTTTTTATATCCCTCCTGAGATTGTTGGCTATTTGATAGTATAACGGCGTAAAGCTTGTTTTATCGATTCCCATCACAAATCCTCAGTTAGTTCTACTATCTTCTTATTCTATTATCTTCTTAATGATTTCTATGACGCGGGAACTGAATGTTAGGATCAGTTCAGACAGCCATTAGCTAGCACCTTTCTTCTCCTAAACGGCAGACTACACATCCAAGATGAAGAATGGCAAGCGTTGTTCTCAAATCAAGAAGTCCATTCCTTACCGAAACAGCATTTCGAGACGATTCAATAATAGGCTCTGGGAAGGTATAGTAATTACGTATGAACGACCCAGAACATCAAGTAAAATCTTAACCCCAAATATGAAACATTATGCAATCTGCATTGCCATAGACTTATCAAAATTACTTAGGTGAGCATGAGTCGTTGCTCTTCAAACCAAACTCTACTTTTTCTTAGAACTTCTGCGGTTCTCTGCGTGGGACTCAACTCCAAACATATAATTCCCTTAAACTTGCTTTCCTTTAATAGGGCAAAGAAAGCTTCCCATCTGAGATTTCCATCACCAGGCGGCAAGTGAGAGTCATTCACACCATCGTTGTCATGCAAATGAATATAGACTTTTTCTTGTGCAGTCAGTCGCCACAACTCTAGCCCACCTGCAATATTGGCATGCCCGGTATCAAAACATGCCTGGATGTGGCTTTGTGAAAGAGAGTCATACAAGGCCAGCAGTTTGTCTATTTCACCACAAAGTTCATATTTAGGTGGATTCTCCAAAGCTACCTGAATACCCTTAAGTTTGCAGTAGTGAGAGATATCAAGGAGACTATCGCGGCATATTGCAGTTTTTGCGGTTATGTCCTCGTCCCCTTTCAACGCAGCGCCCGGATGAATAACTAATACCTCGCCTCCTACAAGATGTAAAAGATCCGCTGCCTTTTTAGCATTAGCAACACTGTTCTGCCGTTCCTGAGAATCAAGAGAGGCGATATCCGCCCCCGGCATCCAAGGAGAATGCACGCCGCTTACAGAGAGTCCAAGCCTTTGCATCGCAGAGTGCATGGCTCTTACATAGCTCGAATCATGCCAATCAAAGTGTGGTTTTGTCAAAAAAATCTCGATACTGTTATAACCACACTCTTTGAAAAGCTCTAAATGAGATTCAGATAAGACGTCGTTTTCAAATACCTGGGTTGATACTGTAAGTAACATCTCTGATGTAAGCTCCATAGATCTTCGTTTTTTACTTTTCTTAAGAACTTACCCATTTAATAGTTGCAATTTATGTCAAAGAGTCCTATAGTTAGTCAGACATATAAATGTCTATACTTTTTAGCAAAAAAGCAAGTCCTTTTTGAACTGATTTGAATTATGCGGGAACTTTAGGTGGAGTCAATAACTTCGAGCAGTGGCAAACTCTTGTATGATTGGCAATGTGACGGTTTTGAAGATGCTCTCTCGTTGCATGACGTTAACCAGCTTAGTCATAGCGAATATGATGTCGTGATCATTGGTGCCGGCGTAGTTGGTTGCGCTCTGGCATACAAGTTATCTCAATATCAGCTGAGAATCCTTCTGGTGGAAAAGAACTTCGATGTTGGTGAAGGCAGCAGTAAAGGAAACAGCGCGATAGTACATACTGGCTTTGACGCTCCCCCCTCGTCACTGGAATCCCACCTCATAACCACCGCATCAAGAGAATGGCCGCACTTGGCTCAAAAACTAAGGATCCCATACCAGACCTGCGGTGCTTTACTTTTGGCATTCAATTCAGAACAGAACCAGCAGCTATCAAAAATTCATGACACATCACTGGCAAATGGAGTCATCGATGTTGAACGAGTGACTAGTACCGAGGCACGCCAGTTAGAGCCAAACATTAAAGATAGTAATTACGGGGGCATGCTCATACGTAGAGAAGCTATCGGAGATCCTTTTGCTACACCTATCGCGTTTGCAGAAGTTGCCATAACAAATGGCGCAGATGTGCTCCTGGGCACGACTATAATTGAGATAGAAAACTCGGAGCGACCACTCAAAACACTTATTACCGCTAATGGACACCGGATACTGTCAAGATTTGTCATCAATGCCGCTGGACTTGGAGGGCGGAAACTTGCGGATAAATACAAGGGCGAGCCCTTTGATCTCAACCCCCGCCGTGGACAATTCTTGATCTTTGACAAATCGAGCCGACCCATGATCAGGCGCGTCCTGCTGCCGGTCCCAACACAACAAAGCAAAGGAATCCTGGTCATTCCTACTATATTTGGGAATCTCCTCGCGGGTCCTACGGCTGAGGACTTTCCCATTGACGACCCCAATATCTATGAGACCACTGAACAGGGTCTCCAAAAAGTCTTCATCCAAACCTCCCAGATCGTGCCAGGCCTCAAGTCACAACCGATAATTGGCGCATACGCGGGGGTCCGATGCAATTGCAGCCAGGGCAACTATATTATTCGGTTCAATGACGGTTGCCATGGTTTTGTGACCGTCACGGGTATTCGGTCAACTGGCTTTACTTCATGCCCCACTCTCGCGGACTATGTAATTGAAGGTATGGAAAAACGCTGCAAGTTAACCTTAAGAACCAATCCAGCCGGTGTCGACCACCGCCCTGACCAAAGTTGGCCAGGTTGGTGGCAAAAGCCTTATTTGAGCAAAAGCCACTATAGACCCGATTACGGGCGAATAGTATGTTGCTGTGAGAACATCTCCAGAGGTGAAATCATTGATGCATTAGATTCACCCCTCAAACCGCGCACTCTGGATGCAATCAAACGGCGAACTCGCACACAAATGGGACGATGTCAGGGCTTCGAGTGTCAAGTGAATGTCGCACAAACAATTTCAGAGCATTGTGGTCTTCCACTTGAGCAAATCTGCAAGTCTCGTCCTGGCAGCTAGCTGACGGCTTCCTAATCTCAAATCATTCTTCCTTTCTAATGGAGACAATGTCATCTGACCTAAATTCAACAGAACACTTCAGGGCTGCAATTATTGGGGGCGGTCCAGCCGGCATTGGTGCTGCTGTAGGACTGGCCAAACGAGGCGTAGCCCCACTGGTTATCATTGAGCACCGTGAAGAGCTTGGCGGAATCCCGGCACTTTACAAGAAAAAGCCAGACACAATTCCGACATTTGTACGATGGACGCGAGGGCAGGTTATATTCGGAGAAGAATATGCTCGAATCCTATGCAACAAACTGTCAGGCCTGAATTTGCAAACGTGGACACAGAGTCATGTCTTTGAGATCCAGCCCGAAGAAAAGAAACTCCATATTATTAGCCCTCACAAAGGTGCTATGAGCATAACGGCAGACGCTATTGTAATGGCTTGCGGAGCGAGAGAAATGACACTGGCGGAGCGAGGATTTCTGCTTGGAGCACGGCCTGCAAAACTATACTTTACAAAGAATATGCTAGACCTGATCGATGCCAACGGTTGCCTTCCAATAAGTCATCCCCTGGTAATAGGTTCAGATGTGCTTGCTTACGCCGTCGCGGCTAAACTGGAAGCAGCAGGTTCCTCGCGTCCAATTATGATTGACAGGCGCACTCGCCCAATGTGCAATGCCTTTCAAAGGCTATACTTTCATCGCCTGCAGCGATTTGAATTCCATGGTTCGGTCCACTCCATAGAAATCATGGGCTCAAAGTTGCCTTCCCCGGTGAAGCTCAGCAACGGTGATATTGTCGAGTGTGATGGTATAGTTGTGAGCGGCGAGCTAATCCCCAACAGTGAACTTGCTCTCAACAGTGGTATAGAAGTACAACTGCCGTCTCGGAAGCTCGTCTTGAGTAAAGAG
>CAZVSL010000338.1:0-7158 GCA_964629935.1 uncultured Calditrichaceae bacterium
ATTATCCGGACAGGCAAGCAATGGTTGAGATGCTACTGCGCTCCTACAGGTTAAACGGCACCACGGCGTTATCGCTCCGGAGCAAATCGGAGTCCGTCCGTATCATTCTTGTTTCAAGTCTGCCGTCCGAGTTGGTGGCCAGACTTGGCATGAGGCCCGCGGCCAATCTCGCTGAGGGCATGAAGCAAGCTATTGCCGCGCTGCCAGCGCATTCAGATGCGTATGTTATGGGAAATGCATCATTAACTTTGCCAAGGTTGGAGTCTGCAAAATGAGTTTGAGGTATCTGTTTGGGTTTGGTTTATGTTTACTTATGTTTATGCTCTATCACTGCGCCGGTATGCGTTCGAACCCCAGATTCAAAGTCGAAAACGAAAAAGTAGAGACCAACGGCAGCAATCACACCGGCGCGCCAGCAACAACACGTTTTGAAAAGCGGCTGCTGGACCAAATTCAAGCATATATGGGCGTTCCTTATAAATGGGGCGGCAAATCAGCGCGCGGCATGGATTGCTCCGGCTTTGTCAGCACGGTATATAAGAAAGCCGCAAATGTCCGCTTGCCGCACAATTCAGCTCGTATGTTTAAGCGCGGTCAGCCGGTGTCCGAGGCGCAGCTCCGCGTCGGGGATCTGGTTTTCTTCGAGAACATCGAATCCGTTGGTATTTCGCATGTCGGCATCTATATCGGAGATTCGAAATTTGCCCATGCGAGTACGACCCGGGGTGTTGTGGTCTCTGGCTTGGATGACACATACTATCGCCAGCGCTATGTTGACGCAAAACGAATATATCATGACTGAATCACAGAAACAAACGCCAATTCGAAAAGGGGACCTGTGCACGCTCGAAGTATCAAAACTGGCTTTCGGCGGCAAAGGTGTGGCGAAAGAGAATGGCTTTGTTATCTTCGTCGATGGCGGATTGCCTGGCCAGCAAGTGCGGGCGCGTATCTCACGCAAACGGCGCGATTTTGCCGAAGCGCGAGTGGTTGAGGTGCTACGCAGGTCTAATGACGAGACTACGCCCCGGTGCAAGCATTTTGGTGAATGCGGCGGCTGTCGCTTCCAGAATCTTGACTATGCGGCACAGCTCTTTCATAAGCGAGCTCAAATTGTGGAGAGTCTGGAGCACATCGGCGGCTTTGCCGACCCACCCGTATTGGAGACCCTTGCCTCCCCGGACCAGTACTACTATCGCAACAAGATGGAGTTTTCGTTCGGTCGGCAACGCTGGTTGAGCGCCCGCGAGATAGCGCAGGATGACATCCGGAAACCAAGAGATTTTGCGCTGGGTCTGCATGTGCGTGGGCGATTCGACAAGATTCTCGATCTCGATGAATGCTTTTTGCAGTCGCCTGCAACAGTCGAAATTTTGGATTTTGTCCGGAATTTCACCCGCAACAGTAAATTCAAGCCATACACCACCAACGATCATTCTGGTTTCTGGCGCCATCTTGTGATTCGGTGTGGCAAGAATACCGATGAATACCTGGTCAACATTGTAACCGCAGATCTTCCTGATGCAGCCGTGGAAGTCGACGACCTGGCCCACAGTCTCGTGCGTTCTGTTCCGAAGATTACGACAGTTGTACATAACATAAATCGGGCTAAGGGTCAGACTGCGATTGGCGAGGAAGAACGCGTTCTTTATGGCCCGGGCTATATCCGTGAAGTCGTTGGCAAGCACACCTATCGCATTTCAGCTAATTCGTTTTTTCAGACCAATACCCTGGCTGCTGAACGGCTATACGCAGAGGTTAAGCGCAACGCCCAGTTGACCGGTAGCGAACGGGTCTTTGATCTCTACGCCGGCGCAGGCTCCATCTCGATCTGTATTTCTGATTCGGCCGCGAGCGTAACCGGCTTTGAGATCGTGAATCAAGCCGTGCGGGACGCCGAGGCAAACTGTAAGCTGAATCGTGTGCACAACTGTTCCTTCATCGCCGGAGATTTGCGTCGATCCCTGGACGCAGAAGCTGTCCGCACTTCCGGGCCGCCTGATGTTGTGGTCATCGATCCCCCCCGTGCAGGCATGCATAAGGATGTTCTGCAAAAAGTGGTTAATTTGAAGGCAGCAAAGATTGTCTATGTTTCGTGTAATCCTGCGACTTTTGCGCGGGATGCTATGCTTTTTCGGGACGCGGGCTATAACCTCATCCGTGTGCAACCTATCGACATGTTCCCGATGACGCCCCACATTGAGCTTGTTAGTCTTTTGGGGGGCTAATTTCAGTCAGTTTCTGCATAGATTCGCAAGTCTGGAATCAAAAACTGTTGACAATTATCAAATTGTTTCTATCTTGCCTAAAAGCAAGAAGGCACGGCAGAATAGTGAAATCAGGAAAGGGAAGAGACCTACTGACAGCCAAACCCCGGTCGCGTGTTATCTTAACTTGACATTGTTACGTCTTTGTCGTATCTTTTAGCGACCCGAACAGTCGTATTCTAACCAAACCCTACTGAAGGAGGGTAATCATGAAGAATAAACTGTTCGTCGCTGCTATATATCTTTTTTTTTATACATTGGTTGTTATAGGTCTCGATGTTGCTGATGCAAACCAGCAAATTCCTCAAGTCCTTTCTGTTGTTGGATTAACCAGCAGTTCTTCCGAGTTTGATTCTGTCCATGGAAACTTGATTGATCCGATGCCTAGACCACCAAAGGTAAGTTTGATCGATCCCATGCCGCGGCCGCCGAAGGTAAGCTTAATCGATCCCATGCCGCGGCCGCCGAAGACCAGTTTGATCGATCCCATGCCCCGGCCACCGAAATCATACGAAAGCCGTATTGATCCGATGCCGCGGCCGCCGAAAACACGGTAGATGTTTTTTTGATGTACACTTAGTTCTATTCGTTTTTAAGCTGTTCGGGTCTTTTAATGAGTCCAAAAAGTATTCATTTTCGAGTCATCAATATCACGCTGGGCTTTGTTCTGTTCCTGGTGCTGCTATCGAATTTGCCACATCAATCCGCGCCGATGATGTCGTGGGTGAATTGTGCGCTCTACTTTCTGATCTTTCTGCAATGTTCTTCTTTAGTCTGGCGTGATAAACATAACAAAGCTCTGTTCTTCAACATCGCGTTGCTGTGTCTCACCTATAGTCTCAGTTTTGTCAACGTGTTTATTGGAGATAACTTCCTGTTTGGCGACAACTTGCTGGCGATCTATGTTTTCCAGTATCGCACGCTGTTATTGCGGTTTTTACTTGCCTTGTGCATCGTTTTTGTCTGCGTCAAATATATGTTTGACGGTATCAGCACCTGGAAGAATTATCTCATAAGCGCTGGCGTCATCTTACCCATTTTCTTGTGGCATTTCTTTCCGTTTTTTCAAGATGCTAACCATTTGGTGTCATTGCCGGACTATGGAGATTTCGATAAGAGCATTTTGTCCTTTACTTTCTTTTCATTCGGCTCCGTATGTTTCTACGGCTATTTGCTGTACAGAAGTGAGAAACCTTTAGGTGAGCACATCAACTCTTTGATGGTGTGCTTTTTCATCATGACGCTGCTTGATATCACAGATAGTGTTGGCTATATTTTTGGAATCCGGTTACTATCTCTGAGCCAATACGTCTTGCTTATCATCCTGTCGTTTTTCATTGTGACATTGTTCCGAAAGCTCAATTACGTCTATTCGGAATTTGGGCAGTTTTACGAACACCTCGTCATCTCAGGCAATTACCTGGGCGTGCCGATCAAGAGAAAAAAGAGTCCCTTTGCGCAATCCTTTTTGTATTTTGTACGTGCCTATTTCCACCACAGGAAGAACTTTATCGCTTTTGGGGTGGTTTCGGCGGTCTTCTGCCTCAACTATTTTCATGTTTCGACTTTTCTTAAGATAAACATCGCTACCGTTTCTTTTGCCACGCTGGTTTTGTCTTTTTACCTTTCTAAACTTCATGAAAAGAGGGTGAACAATGGCGATTTGCTGGCAATAAGGCACCGAGTCGAACGAAACAAGTCCCGCAGTCCTAGTCATAAATTTAAGTGAGGATGTGATGAAACGTTTTAAGGACGAAGCTTTTACAGGGGCCAGCCCTGAGACCAGACGCATTAACAGGTCAATTCGTGAATTCGCCAAAGTCGACAGGAATGTCTTGATAGTTGGCGATGTCGGCGTCGGCAAAGACTTCGCAGCCCGGCGCATACACGCCTTGAGTTCCCGCAAAAACCAGCCCTTTGTGGTACTCAATTGCTCTGCTTTGGGTCACACTGTCGAAAAGAGAGAATTGTACGGTGAAGCTGTGGAGGCCGCGGGCTCAATCCGCAGGAGTATCGGATTGTTGGAACGAGCCAACCGCGGCACGCTCTACCTCGATCATGTGGATGAAACACCGTCAGAATATCAATCTCAACTGCTTCACATACTACAGGAGCGCAAGTTCAGGCGCATTGGCGGGACCGAAAACATTCAGTTAGATGTCCGCGTCATATCATCGAGCAGTCCTGAGATTGATACGTTGGTGGAAAAACGCAAGCTCCGAAAAGATCTTTACTATTTGCTCAAGCCTCTCTCCATTAGCATCCCGCCCCTAAAGGATCGCAAACAGGATATTCCTGAGCTGCTTCTGTTTTTTCTGAAGAAATATTGCGTCGAAAATGACAAGGAAATCCCGGCCGTGCCTGCTGAGATTTTCGAGTCCATTCTTGAGTATGAATGGAAGGGCAATGTGCGCGAACTCAGAGATTGCGTTGAGAACCTTGTCATGATGTCAAACAATGGCGAGCTTGCGGCTGAGTATCTGCCGTTTGAGATCAAACGCCATCCGCTTGATTCTCTGGAAGTGAAAAACCTCAATCATGTGATCTCAGAAGTCGAGAAGCACCTTATCAAGAAGGCGCTTGGTAAGTATGCCGGCAATCAGGTAAAAGCTGCCCGGCTTTTGGGCATTCCGGAAGCTACGTTACGTTTCAAGATTAAAAAATACGATATTCCGAAGAAATAGCACTCTCTTTCAGTCACCCACGAACGAATCAAACTTCGATGTGTTTTGTCAACCGACGCTGCTGAGATTCTCTGACGCGCCATGTTCATTTGGTTACATGACTGCGTGTGAAATCTCTGAACAAGTCGATATTTGTTTGCGACAATTGAATATCAAAGGAGCGATTCTTGCCCGCCAGCCTGGCAGTCACGCTCTCTGCGCCAGCCAGTTTCCGCATTTGGTCGGCGCTGACTTGATAGCGCAGCCGCTCTGAACGGTACGGTCCCTGTTCGCTTTTGAGAACGGCCCGGTCTTCCGCTCCGGCTCCTTCTCCCGACAGAGCCAGCCTGTCTCCGTCTATAGTCAGCGCCAGCGGCTTGTCTGCATCAAGCATGGCCCAGTCCTTGCCGTTGTATCTTACCACCAGAAAATACACGGTCTCGCCGTAGCGCCAGTCCAGCCGCATGGCATTCAGGAAGATTTCGTAGATGAATTCTCCAGAAGGCGCTTTTTCTTCAGCGATGCGATTGCCGATAGTGTGGATGTTTGTCGTGCCTTCAAAATCATCTCTGTCGACGACAATATTGGTCCTGGCTTCCGTGGTAGCGCAGCTACTGTTCAATGTTTGGCTCAGAAAGCAACAAGCAAGTAGCAATCCGGAAAGGCGTCGGAAGACCGCAGCTATCATACTTTTAATGCTCCCAGAAGATACATCTCGCCCGTGGGCTGCGGCACGCCGCCTTTGGGCTCGAGCGTTACGGCAAAGGCACTGAGATCGACATCGCTCGAGATAGTCGGCAGTTTGGTGATCGCGTCTCCACTGGCATCGACTTTAAACACGCCGGCATCCACGGGTTTGGCGCCGACAAGCATCCAGAGCTGGTAGTCTTTGTCCGGGGGCGGCTTCGGCATGTTGATGGCCGCAAATACCGCTTCGCGCGTTTCCTGATCCAGGTATACTTTGCCGCTGGCTTGTGGCGCTGCTTCCTGCCCATCAAGCTCGACCATACGCAAAGCGGGGGAGGTGAAAACTGTGATGAGCTGCTGTCTTTCTCTGAGCTGATCGCGCAGCTCCGCCACAATACGGTCACTCATTTGCATCTGTCTGTACAGCATGTCGATCTGACTTTGCAGGCGATTTGTATACCAGATAGAACCGGCAATCACCACGACTAACGCGGCAGAAAGCGCCCAGCTAATGCTCAGCCAACGCCGATTTGCTCTCTCAGGCATCAGCACGGGCGCGGGTCGAGCTTTGGTGGTTGCTTTGTCTGAAGGCTGCTCGACGGCTGCGATTTCCGGCTGCACCGCGGTCAGGATTTTCTGCTTCAGACTCGGCGGCGGTGACTTCTCCGCGGCTGAGAATGGCAAGGCGTCAACCACCAGGCGCATCTCCTGCAACAATGCCTCACATTCGCGACACCCTTGTTGCAGATGCGTCTCAACGCTTTCACGCTCATCCGGCTCGAGCGCGCCAAGACAGTAGGCGCTGATGGCGTCTTTTATTTCCTGGTGATTCATGGTTTCTCAATCATCAAGTTTCTCAGTTTCTGCATGCCCAGTCGCATTCGGGTTTTGATCGTACCGAGAGCAATATCCAGTTGTTCCGCGATTTCGCTCTGACTCATACCTGCGAAATAGGAAAGCTCAATGACATGTCGTTGCTCTTTCGGTAGTTTTGCGAGCGCCTGGGTGATTTTCTCTTCCGCTTCTCTATGACTGGCATGTTCGAGTGGGTCGTCCAGAACTCTGGCGGAGGGTATTTGAAGGACGCCTTCGTTTATGCGCACCGAGCGCTTCTGCTGACGCGCAGTCGCTCTCAGCCGGTCGATGCAACGGTTGCGGCACAAGACCATCAACCAGGCAATCGCCTGCCCGCGCTGTCGTTCAAAACGATCTGCATTTTCCCAAAGATAGACAAACAACTCCTGAACTACGTCCTCTGCGGCTGTCTCATCCTTGAGGATTTTCACGCACAGGCCGAATAGCCGCGAGGCATAACGGGAATAGAGCTCCGATAACGCCGCAACGCTCTTGTTGGCGATGCCTGCGAGAATCTCTGCATCAGAGGGTGTCAGGACTCGTGCCCCCGGGTTGTCCTTCGTTCGCGCCATAGTTCTATAACGAGTACGTTCTCAAGTTACGCGCGGATTTATGCGACTTCCTTTTTCAACCTGCCCGAGCTTCCGGTTTCTGAACCTCTCCCGGTTGCCGCGAAGCAGTTGCAG
>CAZVSL010000339.1:0-7157 GCA_964629935.1 uncultured Calditrichaceae bacterium
AAGAATGCTACCATTCTCTCAGCCAGAGTTCTGGGCGGCGGTATGAATCAGGACATGAAAGAACAGGCAGAGCGCTGGCTTGCGGAGCCGGAGAGTAACCGAGGCTTTGCAGAGTTGCAGCGGGCTCAAAGCGCCACCGCTTCACAGGCACAGATGGTAGTCGAATGGGTGGACAACACCAGCATGGTTTACTACCTGAAAGACCATCTCGGCAGCGTGCGTGCCACAGTAGATGACATTAATTTGGTGAACAAGTTCACCGGCAAAGAGCGGGATACGGATTTTGGGTTGGATTGGGATTATTTTGGCGCGAGGTATTATCATGCCGGGATCAGCCGGTGGTTAACGGTGGATCCGAAGAATGCCGAGTATCCAGGCTTGTCCCCTTACAATTACACCATCAATAATCCCGCTAAATACATTGATCCAGATGGTGAAGGAGTTTTCTTAGCTATTGCCGCTGGTGCTTTAATCGGAGCTTTCATTGCTGACGCAATTGACCCAAACCCAGCGAATGCGCCATCGGAGGATGATGTAGCTTCTGGCAGGATTGAGCAAGGTAAGTCGGACTTGCAGTTTGCAGGTGAGGAGGCTTTGGGTGCTGGAATTGGTGGTGTCGCCACCAAGTTGGCTTCCAAAGTACCCTTCAAAAGTCTCATTGGCAAGCTACTTGGAAAGAGTACGGATTTCAATGTGGCTTCTGCTATAAAGGGCTTGAACAAAGGTGAATTGCAGAGACTAAATGTGGCCAATGATGTTAAGCTTGGCAAAATCAGCGCTGCAGATGCCAACCAACCCCTTTCGAAAGGAGGCTCAGCCATAAAACGCATGGGAAGCATGAAAGATGGAAAAGTTATATTGGTGCAAAAACAATCCGATGGAACTTTTCTGGTAACAGTTCGGGAACTTGCAAATGGACGCGTTGTGAATACCAGCACCACCCAAGGTACCGCCAAGGAGCTTGGTATTAAGAATTTAGAGGATCTAGGGGGTCTGTCAAATCACTTTCTTGGGAGAGAAAAGGAGTAGGCCATGATAGTTCGCAGTGAATTCATAAATGATGTGCTTGTAGTGGTTTTGGGACAAGTTTACAGTAATGACACTATAGCCGGTTTGATGAATATTTTGGAATCAGAGGTGGTGAAAACTGCTAAACATATTGTAGTGGATTGTTCTAACCTAAAGGAAATTGATAGTATGGGAACGGAGTTGTTCCTTCTAAGAGAGAGAATGAAGAAGAAGAAAGGTAGGTTACTCTTTTCGGCTTTGCATAAAGATGCTGAAAATACAATGAATCTACTAGGCAAGGCGTCGGGGTATTCTGTTGTGGAGAACTTTAAATCTCTGGATGAGGCAATAGGTAAGTTAGATAGGAAAGAAGAATAGGGCTCTTGGTGGTTTAACCTTTGGCGCCCGCTCTTATAATCCCGAGATTGGCCGTTTCTTGAGCGTGGACCGGTTCGCTCACAAGTATCCGTCTCTGACGCCCTACCAGTATGCAGCCAACAACCCGATGCTGTTTATCGACATAAACGGAGATAGTCTGTTCGTCTATGGCTCGCAAAAAAATATAGATACCTTCACCCAAATAGCTAATAATAAGCTGGGAGGGTTCCATAATGTAAGTGTTGACAAGAACGGTTTGGTCAGCGTCACCGCAACAGGAAAGAAGGGTAAGATGTCGGCCTCTCAGACAGCTTTTCTGGGTGCCCTGAATGGTGCAGCCAGCTTTAATGTGGGGGCGGTAAAGATTGGCTTGGTTTCGGGTGACAATTCGGTTGATGTAGGATCGTACAATGCCAGTTTGATTGATATTGCTGATGTGGCGGCGTTCGGAGATGGGGGCGCCTCAACAGCAGCGGGAGTGTTGGGACATGAAGTCTTTGAACAATCCATCAAACAGTTGCAAGGCTTACCTGATGTGAGAAAATTGGATGACACTGATGTCGGCTACCGTAATTTTCTAAAGGCTCATACCGAAGCGCTCAATGCTCAGAACAACATTAACGGCTCGCAGAAGATAGAATCGTTGACCTATTCCTCACGTCGGAATTACCAGAATAGCAGACTTCGGATTTCTTATTTCGTCAAAGCCGGGCAACGATACGAGGTCCTTCAGTTCATGCATAGCGGTAATGTCGGTAAAGTTGTGCAACGCAAATTTTAACTCTATGAGAAGAGGGCAATGAACTATAGATTCTTGATTTTAGCATTGTGTGTTTGGTTTTGTTGCAAAGACAGTGGCGATGGCGATGCCGCTTACCAATCTGCTGAATCGGATTCGAGAAAACCGAACCCGTGTAGAGAACTAACACATGGAAAGGCGGAGTTGGATTTCTCGGTTGATAATGTCAAAGTAGATTCGGTACTATATGCGCGGTTTTCCTATCTTTGCCAAATTATAGATTCCGGGCTACTCGATAGGCACTCAAACGATATGAGTGAGCTTCACGATACACTGAACCTGCTCCAGGAAATTACCGGAATTATGTCTCAACGTGACTATGGCTACTATGGTGTAACATATACTCTAGGACAGTTAGAGGATGATTTTCTCAAATGGCACAGATGGTGTGTCGAGAATGCGCACAAACTCGCCTGGGATGAAGCCCGTAACACAATTTACAATCGTCACTTTGCATCACGGGGTGAGCTTCTGGATCTGGTGTTCGGTAATTATTTTCTGTTCTTGCAGAGGGCTTCAAAGGAAGAGGGGTTCTTGGTTACGGATAGTCAAGTTACACGCCTACACGAAAGTCTTGAATTCTTTGAAAGCATAACGAAGATACGCTCCAAAAGTCTGCTTCATTCAGACGGCACCTATGCAAATCGTAACTATCTGGATGAAGATATTAGGAAGTGGCTTTCCTGGTATGAGCGGAATAAGTTCAAGCTCAAGTGGAATGTAAGAGAGATGAGATTAATCAGTGCCATGAATTAACATTCCTAATATTCGCCCGACTTAATCCTAATAGTTGCCGTCACCAACAGAATTCCTGACCACACGCTGTACTTTGATCTCGAAGCGTCCGGTGTTGCAAAGAATGCTACCATTCTCTCAGCCAGAGTTCTGGGCGGCGGTATGAATCAGGACATGAAAGAACAGGCAGAGCGCTGGCTTGCGGAGCCGGAGAGTAACCGAGGCTTTGCAGAGTTGCAGCGGGCTCAAAGCGCCACCGCTTCACAGGCACAGATGGTAGTCGAATGGGTGGACAACACCAGCATGGTTTACTACCTGAAAGACCATCTCGGCTCCGTGCGTGTGGCCGTGGACGAAACTGGCGCCGTGGTTGGTTACGATGATTACGATCCGTGGGGCTTGACTCTTGCCGGGCGCTCGATGGCGACGCAGTCTGACTTGCCGAATAAGTTTACCGGCAAGGAGCTTGATGATGACTACGGGCTAGATTGGGGTTATCATGGTGCGCGGTTCTATCTCCCGCATATAGGAAGGTGGGGGAGTAGAGATCCGTTCGCACGGAAATATCCGGGCTTGAGTCCCTACACTTACGTTGCCGATAATCCTTTGATCAACTTTGACCCTGATGGCAAAGATGTTTGGGGTGTTCACTTCGGAGCTCAGATTGGGTTGGCTTTGGGAGGTGGAGCAAGCTTTCAGTTTGTCTACGACACACGGCTCAACAAAGGGACAATTCTCTTTACTTTTGGTGGCGGTGCTGTAGCCGGCATCACAGCCACAGGTGAAGTTGGTGTTGTGTATTCTTCTGATACCTATAAAGACTTGCTGGGTACCTCCATCGAATTGGGGGCAGATGTGAGTGCAGGACATGGTGTTGGAGTTGCTTATGGTGGTGGTGTCAAAGAGAGTGAAAAAATTGTTGCACAGAATACCTCGACAGGCCCTAAGTACAAGAAGACCAAAGGGGACAAGTCGACTGGCAAGGGTGCGTGGGTCTTTAGCTATTCACCAGGGTTATCCGCAGATTTTCACGCGTTCAAGTCAAAGACCTTTGACATCGGTAAATGGTTCATCAGCCTCCTTACATTTAATGATGAGGCTGATGAGGCTAGCGCTGAGGATAAGAACGATCAGGATGAAGGTCATGACCAGAATAGCACCCCTGACTTCTTTGATTATGATGCTTCCAATGGTGTTCCTCCGCGGTAACTGCGCAGGAAAAACCTTTGCACAAATAGAACAAGATCAGTCTTATGACACTTATGACAGGGAAGTAAACAGCCACGACTATTGGGATTTTTAGGGAAGTCGAAAAGCAAGGACATTAGATCAGTGAAAGGATAGGAAATGGGCTTATATGAAAAATTACTTTTGCTCGCTATAGTTGGATGGTGTTGGCTTTTAGTGTATAGGTTCAATTTTGGGAACATTGCCCGGAAACTTCTAAAGGTGAGTCCCTCAAATAATAGCTTCTTTGTTAGCGACAAGTACATCAAATTAATACTCTATATTGTGACCGCGTCGATAGTTATTGGCATCATCCTGGATTCTATGTAGCGTCTCCTTGTCTAATCTTTGGCACAAGATATTCGAACGTTTGACCACGCCTACAATTGCATCTCCTCGACCTGGGCTATCACGATCATGCCATTGGCGTCATCTTGAACATTGAATCCGCGCGGCCGGTTGAGCTGCAGAATGGCGGCAACGTCGCAGCTTACCGTGGAATCTTTCCCGGCATCGACTATCGGGTTGTGCACACGAATACCGGCGTACGGCAGGAGTTTGTCCGTTCTCCGGACCGCAAGCGCGAGCTGCCAGTGCCTTCCGCGTACGGCATGTCGCAGGCGGAGTTGGCGATTCGGATTCAAGTTAGCGGCGATCGTGAGTGGTCGGACTTGTTGCCATTTCAGAATGAGCGGGGGTATTTAGATTTCAATGAAAGGGATGGTTTGCTGCTGGTTGCGGAGTCGTCGGGTGCTTCTAAGGCGAGTGAAGTTTTGCTCGAAACGGCTCTTTCTGTGAAGCCAGACAAGGCATTTGACAACGCCCTTCGGTTTGACCTTGAAGCTTCGGGTGTACCGAAGAACGCTACCATTCTCTCAGCCAGCATTCTGGGTGGCGGTATGAACCAGGAAGTCAAAGAACAGGCAGAGCGCTGGCTGACAGAGCCTGAAAGCAACCGTGGCCTGGCGGAATTTCAGAAGCCGCAGGGCAGCGCTGCCCAGCCGGCGCAAATGGTAGTCGAATGGGTGGACAACACCAGCATGGTTTACTACCTGAAAGACCATCTCGGCTCCGTGCGTGCCACAGTAGATGACATTGGCCAGGTGGTGGCGTATGATGATTACGGCCCCTGGGGCTTGACGCTGGAAGGTCGCAGCATGGCGGCGCAGGCGAATTTGGTGAATAAGTTTACGGGCAAAGAGCGGGATACGGATTTTGGGTTAGGGTGGGATTATTTCGGGGCTAGGTTTTATGATGCGGAGGTGGGGCGGTGGATGTCACCGGATCCTTTAGCCAAGAAGCACCCAGATTTTTCGGCTTATAACTATGTCTTGAATAATCCACAAAGATTTATAGATCCGGATGGCAAGCAAGTTGATGTCGTGACAGGTGCAGGTAGAGCACTGGGCTTATTAGGCAGAGTGGCTCCAATTGCTCCTATCGGGATTGGCGGGATCATAGATGCGAGCCCACTCGATATTATCGAGATTACCGTAGAAGATATACCCGATATAAACGTCCTGCAAGAAAGAACCCAGCAAACGCAGGCTCCGAAGAAGACAGATCCAAGGACGGCCGAACAAGATAAGGTTAGATTCAAACAGCGGAAAGACCCTAAGTTGACGAACGCAAAAGGTGATAAAAATCGTCCACCAGACATCACGCCTCCAAAGGAACCCCAGAAAGTCCCTTGGTGGGTGCCATTGTTACGACTACTTGGGCAAGCGGATGACGCTACGCCATCCGACAATACGAATAATGAGCAGCAGAAAAATCAACAACAAGAGGAAAGTAGCCAACAAGCACAAGATGATGATCGTCAAAACTAACGCAATGGGGCAATGCTATGTGTGATGAAGAATGGACTAAATTAGGCTCTCTCATCGATCGGGCGCGCGAACACTATGACAATAATGATTATGATGGAGCTATCAAGATTTACGACGGCATTCTGAAGTCTGATGTATTGGAATACGCTGACAGAGCGACGGTTATGGCAGAACTTGGATATTGCTACCATGACAAAGGAAACTATGATTTTGCACTCAAGACATTGCGTTTAGCAGAGGAATTGGATGAGACTTTCAGAAATAGAAGCGGATTTTGTCGCATCATGGGCAGTTGCCATTTCCAACTCGGTAATTATTCAGAAGCCCTGCATTGTCGAAGAAAGGCCTTTGAGTTATCTTCCGATCCTGAAGAAAGAAGGTTTCTTTTGTTTCAAATAGGGCGCAGTTATCTGTTCGTTGGCAATGGTAAAGCCGCTAAAAAATACCTTGAAAAGTACTTGAAAGCTTTGTCAGAGCATGAGTTAGACGATAGAATGGATGTCATGTACAACTTGGGATTTGCAAACATGCAATTGGGAAAGCAAAAGGAAGCCCTGAAATGCTTTACCTATCTTATTGACCGGGGGAGAAATAACGAGGATCGTGCCCGAGGCTATTATGGCCTAACCGAATTGTACTACCAAGCAGGGAGATTTGACCGAGTCAGGGATTTTGGACAGAAAGTACTGGATAATGACGAGCAATTCTCAGAGAGAGAAACAATCCTGTACTATCAAATCGCGGCTTTTGCTAAAGAGGAAAACCAAATTCAAGTAGCCAATTTAGCTAAGAAATTCCTTGCAGAATATCCAAGTAGTAAATATGCTGAAGAGGTGAAAGCTTTATTATGATTTACTGGTTTGGTTCAACAATTCTCAACGTAAAAGAAGAAATTGTCCTTTCTCAAGGCAATTAAGTCATCGAATTCACCGATGACGACGACGTGTTACACTTCTTCTTTCCGCTCGACTTTGCCTATGTCGAAGGTTGACAGCAGCAGCGAAAGAAAGGCAGTGCAGCGAGTGTTTTCTAGCAAGAAAGGGCCTGCCCTGAGCCTGCCGAAGGGCGGGCATTTTCTCCTGGTGGGTGTGCCCCATGCCTGGCTGGCCAACGCACCCGCCGGCGCCGTCATCATCGACCCGACGGTGGCGGCGAGTGCGACGGCGGATGTGTGGCTGGAA
>CAZVSL010000340.1:0-7136 GCA_964629935.1 uncultured Calditrichaceae bacterium
TTGTAGCCGCAGGATTTATCCTGTGGCGGAGGCTGCGATTTGTGAATAATGCAGGTTAGTCTTATTGAGTCAAAATTTCTTTAAACAGCCTAACGGCGCGCTCGTCACCCATCTGGCCCAGCCAAAACATGGCCTTGCGCCTGACTTCCGGATTGGGGTGGTCGCGCGCGATGCTGATCAGCATATCTGCAGCTTCCTGCTTATCACCATGCTGGCTGATGGCAAATACGGCTTTGGTTTTGATCTCGGTCTCGGGATCATAGTCGACGATATTGCCGAGCGCTTGCAAAGTGCGCTTGCCAGCCATTTGCCCGAGCCAGAAAATCGCCTTCTCACGCACCTGGCTGTCGCTGTCTTTCTCTGCGATATCGATCAAAATAGAGACTGCCCGTTCGCTGTCATGCTGGCTGATGGCAAAGATGAGCTTTTCTTTCATCTCACTGTTTTGCTCTTGGCCATAAAGTTCGACCAGCGATTTCAGACTCTCAGATTTTGGGATTTGCCCCAGCCAGAATGCGGCCGTCTTGCGAATATCCGGATCGAGCTCGCTTGCAGCCAGTCTGGTGAGATAAGGTATGCCTCCCGCATGTTCGTGTAAGCTCAGAACAAAAACAGCCGGCTTAATGACGGAACCGCGGTAGGCGTCTTCTTCAATAATATTTTGCAAAAACGCCAGGCTTATATCATTGCTGACCTCCGGCAACCAGACAACCGGCGGCTGGCCAAATCTGTCGCGGCTGTCAAAGTTGAAGAGCTGCAAGCGCTTGACCCTGAGAGATTTGGCATCGATGAGAAAGAAAAGCCCCCAATCAAAGTCGTCACGAATGAATCTGCGCCGACTTTCCAACTCCTGTTGCGCAGATTTATCGCCCAGTTGGCTCAGCGCCCGCAAGGTGACAGTCTCCACATCTTCATCTTCGTGATAGTGATAGCTGCGGCTGCCGTGCATGAAGTTGACCTGGCCGCCTCTATCAATATAGATGTCGTACAAGTTGATATCCCCACGCAGCTCGAAACTATAACCAAACCAGAACTCGTCGCTGCCATCCGCCAGTTTGCGTGCTGCCTTGAGTGCCTCAGCAAAGGCATCATACTTCCCACTGAGTTGTTTGAAATCCTGCGGCAGCTTCCAGACTTGTGCAAATGAGACCTGCAGCGGGAGCAACAGAAAGAGTATCAGACTATTCCATTTCATTCTCAGGACTCCTTCATACCACCAGGCTATCAAGACGCGAGAATCGTATAAACACAAAGCCCTGAAAACCTTGTGAAACTTCGTGCCCTTTGTGCCCTTGTGGCAATGAATTATTCAAGAAAGGTCTGTTCACCAATCTCTATAAAGTTTTTGAAATCCACGCTAACGGTTGATAATCTCCAGCAGCGCTTGCCGCGCACGCTCATCGTCCGATTGTCCAAGCCAGAAAATGGCTTTCTTGCGCAACTCCAAATTGCTTTCATTTTTGGCGACATCGATAAGGTAATCGACGGCACGTTTGCTCTCAATCTGGCTGAGCGAAAACAGCACCTTTCCCTTGGCTTGATGATTCTTCGTGGATTTGTAGATGGCGGTTAGGTTATCTATGCTGTTTTCATCACCTGCCTGACCAATCCAGAAGATCGCTTTCTCCTGGATGTCCGGATCAGCGTCATTGCGCGCCAGCTCTTGCAGCACAGCCATGGCACGCTCGCCGCCGATTTGACTGAGCGAAAAAACGACTTTTTCACGCGCCTGCCGGTTTTTTGTCGATTTAAAAATATCCAGCAGCAGATCGAGGCTTTGCTCGCTGCCCGCCTGGCCGATCCAAAAAATAGCCTTTTCCTGGACCTCGGGATCCGCGTCATTGCGTGCCATGTCAGCCAGGATGGACATGGCTTCGGCGCCGCCAATCTGGCTGATTGAGAATACCACCTTTTCGCGTGCACCGGAATTCCTTGTTTTTTTGAAAATATCGAGCAGCAACTTCAGGCTGTTGGCGTCGCTTTCCTGGCCAATCCAAAAGATAGCTTTTTCCTGAATGTCAGGCTCTGCATCATTTGTAGCCAGCTCGGCCAGAATGTCCCTGGCCCGTTCGCCGCCGATCTGGCTGATGGCAAACACGACTTTCTCGCGCACGCTTTGGTCCCTGGCAGTTCGAAAAATTTCGAGCAATGTCTCCAGAGTCTGCTCGCCGCCCTGCTGGCCAATCCAGAAAACCGCCTTCTCACGGATGTCTGGGTTGCTGTCGGTTTTGGCAATATCTTCCAGAATGGCCATGGCCTTCGGACCGCCGATCTGGCTGATGGAAAACACACACTTTTCCCGCACGTCCCGGTTTTGGCTCGATTTGAGAATGTCCTGCAAAATCGCCAGGCTCTCGTCGCCGCCTTCCTGGCCAATCCAGAATACGGCCTTTTCCTGCAGCTCCGGTTCATTGCTATCTTTGGCGAAATCCGTCAATACTTTCAATGCGTCGGGTCCGCCGATCTGACTCACGGCAAACAGAGCCTTCTCTTTGATATGCCGGCTATTTCGCGGATTGTTCAGCACATCCACCAGCACCGGCATGGCCTCTTCGCTGTCCATCTGCCCGAGTGCGGTCAGAGCTGTCAGCTTCACGTCCTCATCGGGATCTTCACCGGATGTTTCAAGATAGACTCGATATTCTTGCTTGCCGCGAGCGTAGAGCTTCTTTGCCAGCTTGACCATGCTGGTTTTCGCGTCATTCGCCCAGCGGCTATCCGGGAATTTATCGGCAACCTGCTTATACGCTGCGAACGCCTGCTCATCATCTCTGCCCTCCTTTTCAAGGCAGTAGGCGATCCAGAAATGAGATTCGGCCAGATACCTGGTGTTTGGGTATCTCTTCACCACATCGCGGAAGGCGGAGATGGCCTCGCCATACTTGTCGTCATACATAAGGTCCCGCGCGTTCCTGAATGCTTCATAAGCGGGATCATTCTGAAACTCTACAAAGGGGAAAGAACCAGAAGGCCCACCTGCCCCGGCCTCCAGATTGTGCACATTCAGCGAGACCATCATGCACAGAAAAATCAGGCTCACTGTCTTTATCTTCATTGTCCAGCGTTTCATCATTTTGCTCCTGAAAGTTATGTCAGTCATCGACCTACATCTCGCCTGCAGCCGCATCTTCTGCCAGCTCATGCAGATGGATCTTGAGCAACAGACCTTTGCGATCGATACCGCTTTTGATCATGTCCACATTCTCGAGGTCTTCCCGGACCTCCATGTTCGCGATTTCCAGTAGGATCAATTCCAGTTCTTCTACCAGCCGCTTGAGACGGGCGTTGTTTCTGGTAGAGAGGTTTTCCTTCAAATACACGGCTTCCTGCACCAGTCCCTGCGCCATATTGCGTTCGCTTCGCCAGTCCGACCGGCGCAGGTCCTTTTCATCCGCATTGATGACGCCGAGAAAAAGCACCTTGGACTTTTCAATATAGTTTTCCGTCCGGTAGCTGACCAGTTTCGCTGCTTGCTGCCGTGCCTCAGACTGGATGGCGAAGTGGTCGCCATTCTGCGGCGGGATGAAGTACCTGCCGATGATGATACCCAACAGCAGCACAGCCACCGCGCCCGCGATTTTCACCGCCGGCGCTGGCAATGCCGGGACATCCAGTTTATCAACCACGCCGGCAAGCCAGTTGCGTAGCCATGCCAGCTTTGCACGCGGCTCGTTCTCCAGCTCTTGTTCGATGGCTTGCCACAAGTGGTCCGGCGCTGTCTTTTTCTCCAAGCCAGCAGCCTCCTGCATGATACGCTTGTAAACGCTTATCTCGGCCGCGCACAGCTCACATTTGCCAACATGAGCTTCAAAACGTTGCCTGCGTCGATCAGGCAGGTCGCCATCGAGATAGTTTGAGATATGTTTTTGAATATCGTTACAGTTCATGGTCACTTCATCTCGTTTCTAAACCAAACCAATACTACTTTCGTAAAATTCGAATGAGCCATTTCAACGAACTCACATTTCCACAGACTCGCCTTTCGACAAGCTCAATGTTCGGCCGTCCGGTTCATTCCGCGCCCTGAGCCAGTCGAAGGGCGCTCTCATGCCCGGGTTACAACGATTCCAGCGCCAGATAAGGCTCCAGCATGCGTTTCAGCTCTTTGCGCGCCTTGTGCAGTTGCGACTTTGAGGTGCCGACCGTAATGCCAATCATCTTGCCGATCTCCTGATGGCTGTAGCCCTGGATGTCGTAAAGCACAAATACGGCGCGATATCCTGCCGGCAGGGCACGAATGGCTTTCTCAAGATACGGCGCCAGTGTGAACTGCTCCTGTTTGTCCTTGAAAAACTTCTCTTCCATATCCGCATCATCGAAAAGCCGGGTAGCGATACGCGCCTTTCTGGTCTTTTCCTTATGGAAATGATTGATGCACACGTTCATCGCCATGCGATACAGCCACGATGAAAACGCAGAGTCGCCGCGAAACGAGTTGATCTTGCGAAATAGTCTGACAAAGACCTGCTGGGTGAGGTCTTCCGCTTCCTGTTGATGATCGGCCATGCGATATGCGATATTAAACACCCAGTCTTTGTAGCGTTGATACAACTCATGCTGTGCCTGTCGTTCACCACGCTGGCATCTGGCCACAAGCTCAAAGTCCGCATCCGGTTTTTGCTTTGGTGATTTTGCTTGCGGCTTATCGCATGCCTGTGTGCTAAATGTCGCCAGCGACAATGAAAGGCTCTCCGTTTTCAATTTTCAATAGTTGCTCAAGTTTCGTCAGGTAAGACAGACTCGCCAGAGGAAGGGTTGCTTACGAAATGAAAATAGTGTGTCCGCCGGTGTTCACGCCGGTGTTCACGCTTTAGCGTGTGTTTTTTTGCTCTTGTGGTTTCGTGGGGCTTCCCCTGCCCAGCCCCGCAAGCTGAAGCTTGAACACCGACACCGACACCCCGGCTATTATTCAAAAGCTAGATAACCGGGCTCAGCACCGGTGTTGCACTTTCATCAGCCTCAAACCAGCACAAAATCTATCACCCGCTCATCCACAGACACCCGCACCACCTGTACTTTGACCGGGTCGCCGAGACGATAGGTGCGACCGGTATCCTGACCCACCAGGCTATAATTTTCCTGATCGTGAATATAGTAATCATCTTCCAGATCTGAGATATGCACCAGACCCTCGACCAGCAAATCGGTGATTTCCACAAAAATGCCGAACGCAACCACGCCCGAGATCACGCCTTCAAACTCGTCGCCGAGGTGGCGTTGCATATATTCGACTTGCTTGAGCTTGATCGATTCGCGCTCTGCTTCCAGTGCAACCACTTCCCGCTCCGAAGCTTTTTGTGCTGTCTTTTCCAGGCCCGCCTTTTTTTGCTTGTACTGCTCGTAATCAACGCCGCTCTGATATTCCTTTAGCAGCCGGTGCACAACCAGGTCGGGATAGCGACGAATGGGTGAGGTGAAATGGGTGTAATGTTTGAACGCCAGGCCAAAGTGACCGACATTATCAGTCGAGTATTTCGCTTTCATCATCGAGCGCAGCATCAAATCCTCAACGATGATCTCCTCCGGCTTGCCGGTCATCTTTTTGAGGAATTCTCCCAGCAGTTTGGCCGTCACCTTCTTATCCGGATCGAGCGGATAACCCAGCGCCTTGACGAACTTGCGGAAATCATCCATCTTGTTCTGGTCCGGTTCTTCGTGGATGCGATAAACAAACGGCGGCTTGCGCCCGTTTTCACCGAGTTTGAGCGCCACATGCCGGGTCACGGTCTGATTCGCCAGCAGCATGAACTCTTCCACCAGGCGATGGCTGTCCATTCGCACGCGCTTGTTGATAGCAACCGGCTCGCCTTTGTCGTTCAATTCCACTTTCACTTCCGGCATATCGAAATCGAGGCTGCCGAGCCTCTCGCGCCGTTTGATCAGAATTTGGCTGAGCTTATGCATCTGCTGAATTTGTTCTGCGAAATCAGCTTTTGACCTCTTCTGCTCGATGATCTCCTGCACTTCTTCATAGGTAAAGCGGCGCTTGCTGTTGATGACGCTCTCGGCGATGCGATAGTTGGTCACTTCTCCTTTGGGGCTAACTTCCATGATGCAGGTGAGAGTCAGCCGGTCTTCCTCAGGCCGCAGGCTGCAGATACGATTGCTTATCTTCTCTGGCAACATCGGCACCACGCGGTCTACGAGATAAACAGAGGTGCCGCGCTCCCATGCCTCACGGTCCATCTTGCTGCCGGGGCGCACGTAATAACTTACGTCCGCGATATGCACGCCGAGCTCATAGTTGCCGTTCCTGAGCGGTTTGATCGAAACAGCATCGTCGAAATCCTTGGCATCTGCCGGATCGATGGTAAAGCACACCTGCTTGCGCAAATCCAACCGGCGCCTGATTTCTGCATCCGGAATTTGCTCAGAAATCTCTGCTGCCTCCTTCTCGACGCGCGGGGGAAAGCCGGTGGGCAGGTCAAAGGATTTGACTACAGACATGACATCCACGCCCGGTGCGTCCGGAAAACCAAGCACCTCGACAATCTTGCCTTCCGGATTGCTGCGTTCGTCTTCCCAGTGCTTAAGTTGAGCCACTACCTTCTGACCGTGTTTGGCATTCTTGTCATCATCGGGATGAATAAAAAGATCGCGCGTAATCTTCAGGTCATCGGGCACCACGAATCCGAAGTTGCGTGATTTCTGGAACGTACCGACAATATTTTGGCGCGCCCGCTTGACGATCTCGATCACACGGCCTTCGCGGCTGCGGCCGCCTGATTGGGCATATAGCTGTACCTTGACGATATCCTTGTGCAATGCCGTGCCCATATTCTTCTGGCTGATGAAAACGTCCTCCTCCCCCTCCGGCGTAATGAGAAAACCGTAGCCCTGGGTCTTGACGTGCAGCTCGCCCTCCAGCACGGTCGCCCGCTTGAGCGTACCAAAATTATTGCCGCGATGTTTGGCGATCACGCCTTCGCGCGCCGCCGATTTTACCAGATCGCGGAACTGGGTGTATTCCGATTTTTTGACGCCGAGCTTGCGTGCCATTTCCTTCGGTTTGAACGTGCGATCCGGGTGGCTGGCCAAAAACCCTTTGAGTTTTTTGATTATGTCTTTTTTCAAGGTTTACCTTTGTTTTTGATGGATTCTTTATTTCGTCATTCAATACCTGTCTAATACTACCT
>CAZVSL010000341.1:0-5796 GCA_964629935.1 uncultured Calditrichaceae bacterium
TCTCTTTGTCGCGCCCCTTCATACGCCCGTGCAGCAATCCGACGTTGAAATCGGCAAAAATACCGGCCTTTACGGTTTCATAATTTTCTATGGCCGCCTGCAAGTCGATTTTCTCCGACTCTTCGATGAGCGGGAAGATTATATATGCCTGCGCGCCTGCTCTTAACTTATCTTTGATCCAGCGATAAATATCATTGCGTTTCTTATCGCTGCGCCAGACAGTTTTGACCGGTTTGCGTCCGGGAGGCAGCTCGTCGATGGTTGAGACGTCCAGATCGCCGTAGAGCGTGAGCGACAGTGTTCTCGGAATCGGCGTGGCTGTCATTACCAACACATCCGGCGTCAGGCCTTTTTCGATCAATGTGGCGCGTTGCAAGACGCCGAAGCGGTGCTGCTCATCAATGATAGCCAGACCGAGTTGCCGGTATGCTACGCCCTCCTGAATCAAGGCATGCGTGCCAACGATGATCTCCGCCTCACCGCTGCGGATTTGCTCGAGCACACGTTCGCGCTCCTTCTTTGCCTGTCCGCCGATGAGCAGCACAACCTCGACATCCAGGGGCTCGATCATATCACGAATGGTGAGATAATGCTGCTCGGCCAGGATTTCAGTCGGAGCCATTATGGCTGCCTGATAACCGTTTTCCAGAGCCATCATCATGGTAATGAGCGCGACAACGGTCTTGCCGGAGCCAACGTCTCCCTGCACCAAACGATTCATCGGCTTGTCGCTCTTCATGTCGTTGCGTATTTCCCGCACCACTCTTTTTTGCGCGCCGGTTAAGTCAAACGGCAGCGAGTCGATAAGCTTGCGCGTGCGCTCGCCAACATTTAGGAATTCAATGCCTTTACGCCCGTGTTCAAGCTTTCGCTTGCGGTAGGCAAGCATGAGCTCGAGATAGAACAGTTCATCGAATTTGAGACGGCGTCGGGCATCGCGCAGCATTTCCCGGCTGTCCGGGAAATGGACCTGTTCGAGTGCGGTTTGCAAGCCGGGCAGGTTCTGCCGTGCCAGCATTTGCTGCGGCAGGCTCTCGGTGATTTCATTTGAGAATCCGCGCAGAGCTTCACGCACCACGCGCCGCAAGCCGCGGCTATCCAGGCCCACTTTGCCAAGCGCCTCGCTCGAGGGATACAGGGGAATGATGCGCCCGGTGTTAACAAAGTCCGCCTCACCCGAATCCGTCAGACGGTCAAAATCGGGATGCACGACCTGGTATTCTTTGGCAAAGTAGCCCACTTTGCCGCTCACGGCCAATGTCTCACCCTTTTCAAATAGTTTTTGCCAAAACTGAACCTGATTAAACCAAACACAGGTCATATAGCCGGTGCCGTCAAACAGGACCAGCTCAAATCGTGGCCGGCGCCCGGATTTGATGCCAAAGAACTGTACCTTGCCTACAACCGTTGTGGTTTCGTTTTCGGTCAAATCCTTGATATTGGTGATGTTGCTGCGGTCCAGATAGCGACGCGGGAAATAGTACAAAAGGTCGAGAACCGTTTCCACTCCGATTGCTTTCAGATGCTTTGCACGTATTTCACCAATGCCTTTTAAGAACTGAACTCGTGTACTCAGACCAGGCACGTGTCATATATTTGTTGTTATAACAATACTTTACAATCAAAACCCTGCGCGCTGAAAAGCGCCAGGGAGATGGCAGGCAGGATCAAAGCGACGCCTCCTGGCAGCCATGACCCTGAATTGTCAAACCTCGAGCTGATTGCTGAAAAAGGTTGGTCCAGACTTAAGAGGATACCTCCTGGTCAGCGGTTGTAGCGCACAACATAATCGATGGTCAGCTTTGCGTTTGCCGCAACCGTCACCACAAACTCGATGGTTTGAGCATCCTTCTTGCGATATTCGAGCGAATTTCGGATTATCTCCCAGTCCTTTCCCAGATGTTCGACCACAACGATTTCAACCGTTTCCTCTTTGTGGTTGCGAAGCTCGATTTGCCAGTTTTCTTCCCAGCTGCTCTTGCCAATGGTACGGCGGTCCTGCTGTGTGCGCTCACCGACGACATCAAAGGCGTCGCCAACATAGACTCTTACTTTTTCATTCTTTGGCGTATGGTCGATAAAATCCTCGCCGATGAATACCAGGGAGGCGTCTTCGTCCTGCTTGTAGACTCGGAGTTTCCCCTTCGGCAATGGCATCCCCAGGCCGGCTTGCTTCCTGTTCTCAAACTCCAGATTGACGTTTACCTTTTTGCCATGGCGCGCACCATCGTAAACAAATTTCTTCCTGACTTTTACGGGAGTACTCGGAAAGAGCGAAAGCTGCTTGACCTGGTTATCAGCAACCGTTGCCGGCCGTTGCAAGGTGTACAGATGATATTCGAAAAACGCTTTCTCTTCAAAGGTGTCCGGCGCCTGCTGAGCGCGGGCGACTTCAAGCTGAACGCCATAAGGTCGCTCCTTGCGTGCACGATGCACATCACCGGCCACCAATTTCAGTTTGGCGTTTTCGTAGCTTGTGCCGGACTTGTTATCCAGGGAAACCCAGCCGCCCAAATCGATCTGAGCATCTTCTTTGTCGACTATGCCGACATATTCCGCGTGCCATTGAATGCCGTTGGTAAGATAGCCCACTTCGGTCTTGTGTTCCCCGGACTTTCTGCAATCTATTTTCCAGACCAGCGTCGGCCGCGTAATCAGCCCGGCAGGCAGCTTTGGAAAGGACATATTCTCGACGGTGTTTCTGTTGACAATTCTGACCGTACCATCGCTTTCGCGCAGAATAACGTCGTTGCCGGCGGAGCTAAGCAGGGTACCCGAATAACTTGCGCCTTCTTTGGCCTCCAGGCGGATTTCCTGATCGAGGTATTTCTGCAGGATCCTGGTTGAATTCACCAGATCATACTCGTAATTCTGCTCCAGAATTGTGACATCCTGCGGGGCAGTCAGAGATTTAAAATAAACGGAAGTGGGATCAATTTGAGCTGCAACATCCTGGAAATTTATCTCGCGCACACCCTTTTCCAGCGTCAGCGTGCGAACTTCACGCACCAGCGCCAGGTTATTGTTGTAAACCGTGAGGCCTACCTCACTCTGCTGGCCAAACGCCACAGTTGCCAGCAGAAGTAGCCAGCCAACATGAAAACAGTACAATTTTGATGTCATATTCGGTCCCGTATTCAGCGTTCAGGCCAAGTTTGAATAATGCTATCTTGTTCAGCTCGCTGCTGGTGCAGGGGTGAACGGCGCTATTTCTCTAAACTCTCGAGATTTAGCTTCAACTTTTGCAGGCTGGTTTCGAAGTCACCTTTCTTCTTCTTCTCGCGTGCGATAACATCGTCCGGCGCCTTGCTCAGAAAATCCCGGTTCTGTAGCTTTCTGTTCATGCCCTCGAGCTGTTTTTCAACCCGGCCTATCTCTTTTTCAAGCCGCGCACGTTCGACGTCAAAATCGATCAACCCTTCCAGCGGCACATAAATCTCAGTCTGCTGCACGATGGCGGTGGCAGATTTTTTCGGCCTTTCCTCCTTGGTGCGAAACTCAAGCCGGTTTACTTTCGCCAACTGCTCAAAGTAGGGTTTGTTTGCCAGGATAAGGTCGGGATTCAGGCCGTTTTTCCCACTTTTTGCGATAACCAGGTTTGCGGTCTTGGTTGGCGCAACGTTCATCTCGCCGCGTATGTTGCGCACGGCTCCGATCAGTTCTTGAATCACTTCGATCGCGTCTTCGGCCGCGTCATCCAGGAACGCCAGAATCTCCACTGGCCAGTGCGATATCATGACACTTTCAGGATCGCGCTCATTGCGGATTTTAAACCAGAGCTCTTCCGTTATGAACGGAATGAACGGGTGCAAAAGCTGCAGGATACCCTTCATCACATAGGTTGCAATCCCCAGAGTCGTGCGCCTGGCTTGCTCATCTTCACGATTATAAAGCCTGGGCTTGATCAGCTCGAGGTACCAATCACAGTATTCACGCCAGAAAAAAGCATAGATCGCCTCAGCCGTATCATGCAATTTAAACTGTTCCAGGCTGCGCGACATCTTCCGAATTGTCTTCTGGTAACGGCTGAGAATCCATCGGTCAGACAGATCCAGCGAACCCTGGTCCACAGCCTTTTTCACGAAGTCGAAATTTGCATTCTGCACATCGACTTCATCGATATTCATCCAAAGAAAACGGAAGGCATTCCAAACCTTATTGGAGAAGTTGCGGCCGATCTCAAAATCTTTTTCCGCCAGGTTGATGTCCTGTCCTTCCGAGGATAGCTCCAGGAGAGAAAACCGGACGGCATCTGCGCTGTATTTTTCGATCATCTCGAGCGGATCGATGCCGTTGCCCAGCGATTTACTCATTTTTCGGCCCTGGGCGTCCCGAATGATGCCGTTGAAATAGACATCGCTGAACGGCACCTCGTGCCTGAATTCCAGTCCCATCATCACCATCCGCGCAACCCAGAAAAATATGATATCCGGGCCAGTGACCAGTGTATCCGTGGGATAGAAATATCTTAAGTCTTCAGTTTCTTCCGGCCAGCCTAATGTCGCAAACGGCCACAATTGAGATGAAAACCAGGTGTCGAGTACGTCCGTTTCTTGCACCAACTCGCCGGCGCCACACTGTTCGCATGCGGTTGGCGTATCTACCGAAGCCATGATCGTCTGGCATTTGCTGCAGGTGTAAATGGGTATGCGATGCCCCCACCAGATTTGGCGACTGATGCACCAGTCATGAATGTTCTCCAGCCAGTGAATGAAGACCTTCTTCCAGCGAACCGGGTGCAACCGTACGCGGCCATCGCGCACCGACTGCAAGGCGGGCTCTGCCAGCGGTTTCATCTTTACAAACCACTGGTCTGAAAGATACGGCTCGATTATGGTTTTGCAGCGATAGCATTGGCCAACGGCATGTGTGTGATCCTCGATCTTATCCAGGAAGCCGCCTTTCTTAAGCTCCTTGAGCAGATTTTTACGCGCCTTCAGGCGGTCCATGCCGGCAAACGGTCCTGCATGCTCATTCATGGTGGCGTCTTCATTCATGACGTTGAGCGGCTCAAGATTGTGTCGCTGCCCAACCTCAAAATCGTTCGGGTCATGCGCAGGCGTAATTTTGACAGCGCCGGCGCCAAACTCACTATCGACCATTTCGTCTGCAAGAATTGGCAACTCGCGGCCAATCACGGGCAGAATTGCCATCTGGCCAATCAAGTCTTTGAAGCGATCATCATCCGGATGTACCGCCACCGCGACATCGCCGAGCATGGTCTCCGGGCGCGTCGTGGCCACAGTGATAAAACGCTTGCTGCCCTTGATGGGATACTTTACGTACCAGAGGTTGCCCTCACGTTCCTCGTGGTCAACTTCCTCATCTGAGAGAGCCGTCTGACACCGCGGACACCAGTTGATGATGTATCTGCCTCTGTAAATCAGACCCTTTTTGAACAGCCTGACAAACACTTCGGAGACAGCGCGCGACATCCCTTCATCCATAGTGAACCGTTCACGCTCCCAGTCACAGGAGAAACCCATTTTTTTCAATTGATCGAGAATAATGCCGCCACGCGACTCCTTCCATTGCCACACCAGCTCAACAAACTTCTCACGTCCCAGATCATGGCGGCTTTTGCTTTGTTCCTTGCGCAAATTGCGTTCGACCACATTTTGGGTAGCAATGCCGGCGTGGTCGGTTCCAGGCAACCACAGCGCCTCCTTGTCCTGCATGCGCCGGAAGCGAATGAGAATATCCTGGATGGTGTTGTTATACGCATGCCCCATGTGCAAAACGTCTGTCACATTGGGCGGCGGTATAACAATAGTGTACGGCTGTCTTTCGGTGTTC
>CAZVSL010000341.1:5806-7091 GCA_964629935.1 uncultured Calditrichaceae bacterium
GCATGGAAATAGCGTTTCTCCAGCCACCACTGATAGATTCTCTCTTCCACATCCTTTGGATCATAAACCTTGGGTAATTCCTGCTGCATCATTGCTCCAATTTTGCTCGTTCGTTCCGGATAAAGCCCGAAAATATAAGAATAATGCCACTTAATGTCAATAACTACCAACATCGGCTCGCGTCGGCGGATAGGAGCGCAGAGGGAAGCTTGTCAGACGGCAAAACACCATCTGTTTGAGATTGGGAGACCATGTTCCAAAGCTCAAAAACTCAAACCAGCTCAGATGGTAAGCTGACCTGGCTCAGCGGAAGATTAGCCGACTTATTCATGAAAATGCGCTTCGCGCAGGAAAATTCTCCGCGCTACACCAGCATAACAGGATTGAGCCAAGTTTGTGAATTTTTCAACATAGAACAGCAAACAATCGAGCAGGAAAATATGCGCGCGCTGATCTCGTGATTACAAGCTTTCGGTGGTCTCACGCAAGGCCCGTGAGGTCTGATAGAATTCGTCCAGGTTCATGGTTCTCAGGTAGACCAGCCCGCGCGTGGACCTGATGCGGGAATCTGCATTCTGGTAAAAATAGTCGCGACCCAGGACTGTCTTCATATATTGATATTGCCGCACATGAATCTGCTTTGCCAATCCGGAAAAAGGTCCATCGTATTCGTAGCTTGGGAATGACGCATCAGCCTGCGAGCGGAAAGCGCTGAGAAAAGCATCCTGCAGAATTGCCATGCCGTTCATGGTAACAGGCACGAACAAATTTGCCTCGGCCGGATGATAGCGATACCAAACGTTGCGATAGCCCCACACACGGATGTTGTTATTTCCGGTCTTGTCCTGATAGATTTTGAGCGCAGAAGAAATTGCCTGCAATACCTTGTAGTGGGTGTCCGGTCCGCTGCCCTCCGGGTCCAGAGCTACGGTCACGATGGTTGGATTTACACGTTCCAATGTCTCAACGATTGGCATCACATCGCGGCTCATTTCAGGCTCTTCGGTGAAAATCTCGCCTTTATAAAAGCCGAGCCGGGAGTGAATCACAGACTCAGCCTGAAAGCCAAAGTAACCCCAGAGCACGTCTGCTTCCCATTCCCGCACCATGCCCTTGAGCTTTTGTACATCTGCTGTGTCCCTCTTGCCCGGATACTGTTTCTCGAAATAACCGGTGAGCAAATCGAGGCGGCTGTGGAGCTCGTCTGAAGACTCCTCGCCATACAGTTCGCTCAAACAGCGCAGAAAGCGTCTGGCTTCGCCCTCGCGCATCATAAAGCTGTCGT
>CAZVSL010000342.1:0-7086 GCA_964629935.1 uncultured Calditrichaceae bacterium
GGTTGGTGGCTTTCTACTGTTTTGCCCACGCCTGAGGAGATGGTCTTGTTGGGCTCATTCACGATCAACCACATTGCGGCTCCCGGTTTGAATTCACCAATTCTGGGAAATTCGTTATAGGTGCCTGAGCTGGTTTGGAACTGGAACAGCCGCCACTTCTTCGGATCATAGGTCCCGAGGTCATCCTCGAGTACGGTCTCAGCATCCCGATCATCGAGGCTCAGCGGGACAGAGACCATGCGGTATGCCACACCGTTGCTGCCGGAGGGTTGCGCTGTGGGCTTAACCAGCCCCTTGTTATCGGTTCCGGTAATGCGCACAAGCAGGTTAAAAGGCTCGGTCTCCCAGTTTTCCGGGAAGAATGTGATGTTGTTGCCGTCCGAAGCCCGGATGAAGTAGTTGATGCCAATGGTTGAAACCTGAGCAGCGGTAATGGCTGCTTTGAAGGTATCGCCGCCCGTGCTGACCATGGGAACCTGGCTAAAGCTGGTTTCATTGCTGCGCTTGAAAAACAGCAGCGCCTCGACGATCTCCGAATTGTCCTGAATTTTGGCGATAATGGTCGTGTCCCGGCCCTGGTCTACAAACTGAAGCGGCGTGTGCTCGATGGTTGGCAGGACGGCGTCGGAAAAGCCGGTGTCTACTACTGTGCTGGTTTCGGCGAATTCGTTCAGCACTTCGATGTTGCCAACGTTGTCATGCGCTGCAACTTCAAACGCATAGGTAACGCCGTGACTGCCCTCGAACGTACTCGAGGTGCCTTGAAAATCACTCAGCCAGGTTTGCCAGGACCCGCCGTCTTCCTGGTAGCGCACAGTGTAGGCGCCGGAGACGCCGGAGCCATCGCCATCTGAGCCGGTGCTCCAGCTCACGTTGAAGTTTTCCTGCTTGCTCGTATCCGGCGATGAAGCAGAAGCGCCAATCGGCGGTTTGGTGTCTATGGCAAACTCACTCGAGTCGCTGGCTGCGTTGCCGGCGCTATCCGTGACCGTCACCTTGACCTGATACAAGCCATCCAGCCTGTCGCCGATGTCGAACTGAAAATTCTCAGCGATGTCGCTGCCGCTCTGCACGTTAGCCACATTGATGGTGGTGTCCAGATCAGCGGATTCTACCAGGACGGTGCGGGTGTGCAGCTCATCATATTCCAGCAGGAATTCCACGACGTTGGTGTTTTCTGCGTTGTACCATGCCAGTGGTCCGATGCCAAGGCCGGGGAAATAGTCCCCGTTTTCAAAATCCAATTCAAAAATTTGTGGCGGCGTGCCATCGAAGCGCAGGGTCACACGCCCGGCATTGCGAAAATCGACGTTGCCGCGCTGGTCCTGAAACCACAGGTACAGGTCCTGGCCGTTTTCTGCTGTGGTCTGCACCACGACTGAAGAGCCGCTGCGCACGGAACCGGTGGTATCAGAGTTGGCCCCGGGGGCAGCGCCCAGTTTGTAGAAGGCTGCCTGAATGCCGCTCGGATCCTGCGGCGCCTGCCAGGTGACGATAAACTGCGGCATACGCTGCCAGGGACTGGGGCTGGCGCCGCCTGCCACAAGTTCCGTTGGCGGCCCGGGTGCGGTCACATCAGTCTCAGTCGTATCAACCTCGGTGGTGGTCTCCGCAATGCCGGTAAAGAACTCCACGTTGCCGGCGACATCATGTGCGGCCACCTCGAAGCCATAAGTGTGGCCATCCTCGCCCTCGAATTCGATAGAGGTGCCTGTAAAGCCGGTTTCCAGAATGCTGAACGGACCGCCGTCCTGGTTGAATCGGACATCGTACACGCCCGCCAGTCCGGAACCGCTGCCGTCCGTGCCCGTGCCGGCCCAGGATACTGTAAAATTCATGGTGTCTGAGACGGGAACTGAGCTGGCGATGGTGTTTTGCGGCGGCGTGGCGTCATAGCGCAGATTAACTACCGAAATATTGGCGACATCAGAATTGCCGGCGTTATCCTGCAGCCAGAGATAGAGATTCTCTCCGTTCTCCTGCGTGGCCTCGACTACAAACGAGGTGACGTCGCTGACGGAGGCGGTTGTATCGTCATTGGCTGCTGGCGGCGGGCCAAGCTTATAAAAAGCGCGCGCAATGCCGGTTTCATCCGCCGGATTCTGCCATGAGATATTAAAATTAGGGCTGCTTTGCCACGGACTGGGATTTGCGCCATTTGCGCTCAGACTAATTGGCGCAGGCGGCGCAGTGACATCGTTGACGGTGTCGATTTCAGTGACAGTTTCCGGTTCGAATGCAAATACTTCAAGGTTGCCGACATTGTCATGCGCCGCGGCCTCGAACGCATAGGTGTTGCCGTGTACGCCGGTGAACTGAGATGATACGCCGGAGAAATCTATCAGCCAGTTTGTCCAGTCGCCGCTGCCATTGACACGAAAACGAACATCATACCTTCCGGACAGGCCGGAACCGTCGCCGTCTGAGCCGCCGCCCCAGTTGACGGTGAATGTGGTCTCCTGACTTACCGCGGGCGAACTGGCGCGAGTGTCTGTCGGCGGCGTGCCATCCAGGGCGATCGTGGTGTTGCCGGAGGCCTGATTGTTGGCGCTGTCGACAACCGTCGTGGTCATGGTGTAGGCGCCGTCTGCGGCGCCGTTGATGTTAACTGTCACCTGCGTGGTCTGATCCTGGCCACTGGCCAGGTTAATGTTGGTTTGCGTGCCGCCGAGGGCGCCGAGATTGAATGTCGCCCGGTCCGCATGCATCTCATCGTACTGCATGACGAGATCGACGGCCGAAGTCTGGTTCTGGTTGTACCAGTTGGGCGCAAACATTGGCTCCGGGTTGGTGAGCCTCACCTCATCGATAGTGGGACTGTTTGCATCGACTGTGAACTTACGTGCACCTGATGTTGGCCCGAAAACCGTGCCGTCGTGTGCCGTGACGCGCCACCAGTAGGGTCCGTCCGCCAAATTCGTGGAAACCGTATAAGAAACGCCGGGCACGGTTTGCGCCACAGGCGGCACGGGACTGAAGCCGGCGGTATTGTTGCGCGAATCCACGCTCACGACCGTGCTGCTGAAATCAGCGCTCTCGGAAACCTCGACCAGGAAATGCAGCGGATCGCCATCAGCGTCTGTTGGCACGTCCCAGTTGAGCACGATGACGGAGCTCGAAGGGTTGAGAAACGCCCGATCCGCCGGCGTATTCAGCGTGACGATTTGCGGAGCATCGTTCACAACTGGCGGTACGCCGTTAAAGTAAATGCTCATATTGTCATCGTTGCGGTTGGTGACGGCAATGTCTATCCGGCCATCGTTGTTGAAGTCGCCTACGTTAAGTGCGCGTGGTTCGTTTCCTACCGCGTATGTAGAATCGACAGTGAAGGCGCCCGTGCCGTCATTGATGAGAACGTTGAAATCATTTGTGGTAGCATTTGACACGGTAATATCCGCATCGTTGTCGCCATCGAGATCGGCGGCGCTTACGGAAAAAGAATTCAGACCAGCAGCAACATTGCTCGCTGCGGCAAAGCTGCCGCCGTTGTTAATCAGGACGGAGACATTATTGCCATCCCGGTTTGAGGTAGCGACATCGATGAAGCCGTCGCCGTCAAAGTCATGGCCGGTAATACCGCGCGGTGTCAAGTCAGTGTCGAAGGATGTTGGAGGCTCGAAACCGCCCGCACCGTTGTTGAGCAGCAGGACCACACTGTGGTTGTCGGTGCTCGAGACGACAATATCCATAGTGCCCGTATTGTCAAAATCGGCGACAAACGCTATTTCAGGCGCCGCTCCTGCGCCAAAACTATTTGGCGCCTGGAAGCCGCCGCTGCCGTTGTTCAGATAGACCCCAACCTGATTGTCCGTTTGATTCACAACCACCAGGTCCATAAACCCGTCTGCATCGAAATCACCATGCGTCACAAACACGGGTTTGAGACCGGCGCCAAGTGTGGCATCAGAGGAAAAGGCGCCGTCGCCATTGTTGTTAAAAATCGTGATTGTGCGGTCGGTTTCGTTAACCACCGCCAGATCGACATCGCCGTCGCCGTCAAAATCTGCCAGGGTTGCCGCACGCGGCAATTCGCCGGAGAATGGGGTTTCATTTTCGCTGAAATCGCCGTTACCCAAATTGAAAAACGAGGTGACATTGTTGTCATTGGAATTGACCGAAACCAGGTCCAGATGGGTATCGCTGTTAATGTCGGCAACCGCAACATAGTTTGGGCGTCTGTCGGTAGCATAGGTGGAATCCAGGCTAAATTTGCCGGTGGCCGCAGTCGTCCGAATATAGAATTCCCAGGCAAAGCCCGTCGTCATCGGGATTCCGCCGGCGCTTTGAATACCGGTAGTGAGAATAATCGTGACGCGCTCGCCAGGTTCAAAAGGCGAGTCCGGGGAGAAACTTGCGCTTTGCGCGCCGGCGTTATAGCTGCCGGCCTTGTATCCCGTGCGTTCCCCATAAACCAGAAAAGTTTGTGCGTTGACTGTGCCGGGATTTATGTCGCTGTCGAACTGTACACTAACGCCCACCGTGGCGGCGTTATTCATGGAGTACCGTGTTGGCGAAAACCCCGTCACTTGCGGCGCTTGTGCCAATGCGTCACTCGCAAGCACCAGCAAACCGCACGCCAAGCAATAGAAAGTCAGCAAGCATCGTCTGAGCATACATCGCCTCGTATCGAATGAAGTTTTTAGTCTTTGATTTTAATTACTGCTCAATATGAAAAAAGCGGATAACAAAGTGTATGAGGGCAAACTCTGGGCTTTTTGATGAAGTAGTCTAAGATGCCTTTCCCTGGAAACCGTGAGTTGCGTAAACTCTCCTTTCAAGTTTCTTGCATCATTTCAAAATTCAACAATCAACGGTACCCGCAACCGCGCACGATTGCGTAACAGAATCCGCAGTTTCTGAGACCGGGATTACAGCACCATCACGCCCTGGCAGCCCGGAGGTGCAACACCCCGTTTTTTCGAAGTTTAGGAACCTGAGCACAGCAGAAATCGTATGGTTGCATAGAAATGCAGGCGATGCATATCAGCCATCGTTTTTCTCCTCCATAACAAATGAAAATCCCTGCAAGTCGTGAAGATTTGCAGGGATTTTTGTGTTACACCGTCATGCGAAAAAGCGGCGGCCGGGAGTTTGGCGAACCATTTGTAAGTCGGTTCAGATTTAGCATAATATCCGCCGATCAACATGGCCGCGGAGGTTACACGGTTTGTTGCACTTCTTTTTGCCGGCGGGGCGGAATGGGCGGGAGTTTTCGGTGCGAGAAACGGAGGGTAAAATCAGAAAAGGTTTGGCCTGCAGTATTGCTCATTGAGAGAAATTACTTTTCGACAGTGAATTTAAATATTTCGTCCGCTGTAATTATCTTTGTATAGCCTTTTTTAGGTCCTCGATGTCGTCGTGATTTTCCCACATCCCAACAAACGCTTCTTCGGTTAATTTTGACTTTTTAGGTGGCCTGGACGTTCTGGTCTTTTGGCGACTGTAACGACTTTGTAGGAATTCGATAAAATCGATTACTTCCTGTTTGGCTTGCGAGGGCAAAGTATCGAACATTTGCAAGACTCTTTGGAATTCCATATCTGTTCCTGATTGATGAAAGTGTCTATTTTTGAAATCGAGGGCAATAGTCATAACCCCTCTTGAAATCAATCGATTTTCGCTAAGTATACCGACCTCGCTTTACACAGATAACAGCGGCGTGACCTGCACGATAGGGAAAAGGAACTGCCCGTTCCGAAAGCACAAAACCTTGAAATATGCACTGAACTTTGAAATCCACGCATCAGCTTTCGCGTCAGGTTGATGCGGAGATATTATTCAAAAGGTCCCCCAAGATTTTTTGCTATATTCTGGGTGAACAAAAACATAGACCCAAAACCCGGGCCATAGAAATCAACGATGTAGTTACCCAACGGCTTCTGGCGATAGAACTGAACGCCATTGATTTGCTTTCTACGCAAGCGAGACCAGAGCAGGCGTTCAGCGTCGGTCATGCTCTTGCGCAGCTCGCGAGAGGGTTGTTTTAGTTTCCTGTTGTTGGGTTTCATGTGCAGGTCTCGCAAATCCCCCCTGTCCCCCCTTTTACAAATTTTTTCAAAGGGGGGGGACTTGAAAGTGCGGCTCTTGCCCAGAAAGTCCCCCTTTCGTAAACAAGGTGTAAACCATTGGCAGTCTATCCGGGATAAACACGGACAAACCGACCTGGAATGGATAGCATGCCTCTGCAAATCAGTTCACGGTAGCAGCGATCATCGCAACAGCGACATATCGTCCGCTTATGCTTGATTCTCTGATCCAAAAACTTTAGTTTGCACAAATTTCGAACCCAACACAGGAGGAAACATGCTCAACTATGTCTGGATCACGCTCATGGTCGTGGCTATCATCGTGGGCGCCATCAATGGCAAGCTGCCGGAGGTGACGGAGGCAGCGTTCAACATGGCGGAGACATCGGTCACCATCGCGTTCGGACTTATAGGAATCATGGCGCTCTGGCTCGGCATCCTCAAAATCGCAGAAGAGAGCGGGATGGACAAAATTCTCGCCAGACTGATCAAGCCCATCAGCAAGCGTCTGTTTCCTGAAATCCCGCATGACCATCCGGCTATCGCTTCAATCCTGCTCAATCTGAGCGCAAACTGGCTCGGGCTGTCCAATGCCGCCACGCCCTTTGGGTTAAAGGCGATGGAAGACCTGCAAAAGCTTAACGAGAAAAAAGACGTGGCCAGCAATTCCATGGTGACATTTCTGGCATTGAATACTGCTGCCATCACGTTCATTCCGGCGACGATTCTGGGCGTACGTATCTCACTCAATTCGCAAAATCCGCAGGAGATCATCGGCACCACTATCTTTGCCGGCATCTGCGCCACGACCATGGCGATTATCGCGGCCAAGGTGTTCGAAAAGCTGCCGGTCTTCAAACGCGAGTTCGAGAATGACTCTGCCGCTACCACTGACAACGGTGAAGGAAAGGAAGGCGCCAAATGAGTGACATTTTCAGCCAGATCATCCAGACCATTTCGAACGTCGCCATCCCGTTTGTGATCTTGTTGATCGTCGGCTATGGGTTATCAAAGTCTTCCCGCGGATTCTTATGAAAAAGATATTCTTGTCAAAAAAATA
>CAZVSL010000343.1:0-7069 GCA_964629935.1 uncultured Calditrichaceae bacterium
TGTTGCATCGCTCTCTTGGCAACTGATTTCCCCTCATACTTCCGTTAATCGGAGCTCCCGCATCAAGCATGGCGTGTCGACGTGAATAGGCACACATTGGCTCAGACAAAGTGCTCTTGCCGACAGCATTTTGCCTGAAGTCGCCGGCTAATTCACAAACCCTGCAGCGGGGTCCTCTTCTGTTGCAACTACTTTCTTGGGTAGGACGATGGTAAAGGTTGAACCCTTCCCTAAGGTACTGTTGGCTTTGATCCTGCCGCCGTGAATCTCGACGATCTCCTTCACTAGCGGCAACCCTAATCCCGAGCCTGTGGTATCGCTCAGTGCATCATTGTCTGTTACTCTATAGAATTTTTCGAAGATGTGTGGCAGCGAGCTTTCGGAAATTCCGTACCCTGTATCCTGCACTTCAATGGTCATGTCTTCTTCATTCTCGATTAATCTCACGAATACTGTTGCGTTATCAGGGCTGTACTTGACTGCATTGGAAAAAAGATTCAGAATCGCCTGCTCGATCATGTCACGGTCGAGCTCTATCGTTGTTACTTCCGGCGGCGACTCGAATTTGACTTCGATCTGCTTGCGGTCTGCCAGTTGCGAATTGAAATCCAGAACCTTCTCGACCAGCATTTTCATGTCAACAGGCGACCTGTGCAACTGACTTTTTCCGGATTCGATCTTGGAGATATCCAGGAACTTATTGATCAGGTCATTGAGCCGATTGGATTCTTTCAGAATGATAGAGGCATACTCTTCGGATTGCTCCTGCGTAACGGAGTTATCCAAAAGCAACTCAGTGAAGCCTGAAATGCAAGTCAGCGGTGAGCGCAATTCATGCGCAACCATGGAGACCAGTTCTGTCTTCAGGCGGTCGATTTCTTTCTCGCGCGTGATGTCCCGCAAGATGGTCACGATACCGATAAGCTCTGATTTCTCATTCAAGATGCGAGCCGCCTTAGCCTGCAATATCACGGGTTTGCGTGAGCTTTCCGGCTTGACCTCAATCTCGATGTTTTCGATTTTTTTGTGTCCGTTGTCAGTTATGTCGTCGATAAATCTGATTAGCTGTTCATGTTTGATTCTGGTCTCGATCGGTTGATTGGCGATATTATTGTCCGTGAGATCAAACCAGCTTTCGGCGACATAATTCATCAGCAAGATACGATTTTGCGGATCCGTGACAATGACGCCATCCGCAATATTCTTCAGAATCGTCTCCGTTTTGTTTTTCTCATTGATGATCTTGTTCAGATTCATCTCATCGAGTCGTCGCAGCTCGGTCACCATATAATTAAAAATGCGCGCCAGGCGACCAATTTCATCGCTGGACTCTATCTTTACCTGCTGTGAGAAATTGCCGCGAGCGATCTCTGTAGCGCTCTTTGCGAAATGCTCAATGGGTTCGCTGAGATGCTTGCTAACGTAATATGCGCTGAGTGCGGCAATAGTGAGAGCCAGTACAAAGAAGCCATAGAAAACCAGGGGCATTGTCGTTTGCGTGGCTCCGACAGCGCCGCCTGAAAGATAGAAGAAATATATCCAGTATAACCCGATCGGCACGAACGCCGAAAACAGGGTTACAATAAAGAGTTTCTTGAAAAGCGAACTTCGAATAAAAAACGGTACTCTCATAAACTCCCCTTGTTATGCACTACCGTACAGCCCGATGATTCAAGAATCTGAAAAAATGGTGTTTCTGCCCGCCTGTTTTGCCATATACAAGCGCTCGTCAGCGAGGTGTATCAAGGCGTCGAGCTCCTCACTATCGTCAGGGAACGTGGCGACGCCTGTGCTTATTGTGATTTTGCCTGTCGGCTGCCTGTTCTCGAACTCGAACTCCTGGTGCGCGACAAGCGTACGGATTTTCTCAGCCACAACCTTAGCTTGCTCCTTGTTGGTTTCGATCAGGACCAGGCAAAACTCTTCGCCGCCATATCTGGCTGCAACGTCGATACTGCGGATGTTGTCTCTGAGAAGTTCCCCGATTTGTTTCAAGACCAAATCGCCCGCCGGGTGGCCATTCGTATCATTATAATGTTTGAAATGGTCGATGTCAATCATCACCAGAGAGACATTCAGTTTGTGGCGCACGGCGCGATTGATCTCCTGGACCAGTTGCTCTTTGAAATAGCGGTAGTTGTACAGGCCGGTCAGGCCGTCCGTAATGGCAAGTTGTCGCAGCTCCTCTTTCGCCTTCTGCAGCTCGATTACTTTTTGGCAAAGCTCATCATGCAGGTACTTGATGCGCAACATCGAGCGTACGCGTGCGAGCAGCTCTAACTTGTTGAACGGCTTGCTCAGAAAATCATCCGCGCCGGCATCCATGCCCTTTATTTTATCCTGCAGCTCATTAAGCGCCGTTACCATGATCACCGGAATGAACTTATTTTTTGGATCTGACTTTATGATTTTACACACCTCAAAGCCGTCCAGCTTCGGCATCATCACATCGAGCAGGATAAGGTCCGGGCGTTGCTGCTCGACACTCCGAATTGCTTCCTGGCCGTCCTTTGCCGAAATCACATCATACCCCTCTGCTATGAGATAGGTCGAAAGCAATTGTATGTTCACGGGAACATCATCAACTACTAAAATTCGTCTTGATCGGATGTTGTTCAACATGGTGTTGTGCTGTCAATCAAATGTAGCTCACGTAAACTAAATTCTGATTCCGGTAGTCATGCGTCTCAAGGCAGGCTACATGTATCTCGTACAGCGATTTGGCGGCATTTGCGGGAAAATGCTGCAAAGTGATGCTAAATGTTTTGGTACTTAAACAAAAGTGGCCGATTATCGTCCAATAAAGAGCTTGAAAATACAACACAGATCGCTCTTAGTCAAGAGATATTTGTGAACCTAGAATTAAAGTATAGTAACAAATTAGATGATGTTGTTGTAATGTTCAGGAAGCGTGCAGCAACGGAACAGGCCCATAGTATAGAAATTACTGACGCTGCTGCAAACCCGCCATATTTTTAGCCAGCAGAGCAATAACTAAACAAGAGAGGTGTCCGAGAATTGAACATCCTGAACGAATCTTGCGCAGACGCTGGCTTTGCCTGAATTATTCAAGTTAGAACTTACAAAGAAAGAGCTTGTTTGCGGACTGGAAGATGGTCAGCTTGCGGAATTTTATGCAATCAAGGCGACTCAGGTTTGCGGCAATAATTCGGTAAAGTAGAACTCATCGCGGAAAATTGTAGCGCCAGGCCTGACCGGCACTGGCCGCTCGAACAAAGGCCCATCATATACGAAAGTGTGATACTCACCGCGCTCGCCGCAGGGATCGACTTGCTGCGGCAGGTCAGCAAGAAACTCATGGCTTAACTCCCGGCCACAAAACGATGGCTCAAGCTTTTTCGGATCCAGGCAAACAACCCGGGCTTTAAAACCAAGCCGGACAAATTTGCGAAAGAGCTGCTCCGTGTCTCGCTGCCAGATTGGAAAACTGGCCTCGAACCCAAGTCGCTTCGCCAGCTCTTCACGGTAATCTCGAATATCCTGCAAAAACAGGTCGCCAAAAGCGATGGTTGCAATGCCCTGTCTTTTGAATCTGTCCACTGCCGTTGCGAGGGTCGATTCATATTCAGCGTTGTCTGCTCCCTTTGAAATTTCCAGAACATGCAGAGCCAGGCCAAGGGCGGCTGCCTGTTTTCGCAGCAAATCCACACGGACGCCGTGCATGCTGATGCGTTGATAGTCGCGCGTGACAGTGGTCAGAAGACCGACTACTTCAATGTCATCGCACTGTTGCAGTTCGTACAGGCTCAAGATGCTGTCTTTCCCTCCGCTCCAGGAAAGGATTAAGGATTGTCTCATAGCCTATCGCTATTCCGAATCATACATGACAATGGAGAAGACCTCGTGTCCCTTTAGCTTTTCGCGTCCCTTCAAAAAGGTCAACTCGATCAAAAAGGCCAGACCGACCAGGTCGCCGCCAAGGCGCTCGACCAGATTCACCGTGGCTGCGGCTGTGCCGCCGGTGGCAAGCAGGTCGTCCACGATGAGCACTTTTTCGCCAGCAGAGATCGCGTCTTTGTGAATCTCAAGGCTGTCGACGCCATACTCAAGCTCATATTCCTCGCGGATGGTCTCTGCTGGTAGCTTGCCGGGCTTGCGCACCGGCACAAACCCAACATTCCACATGTAAGCCAATACAGAACCGAAGATAAAGCCGCGCGATTCAATACCCACGATCTTGGACACGCCGCGATGCTCAAACTGTTTGGCAAATATCTCGATTGACTCGCGCAGCGCCTCACCGTTTTTGATCAACGTCGTAATGTCTTTGAAGCCGATTCCTTTCTTGGGAAAGTCCCGGACATTCCGAATTTGCGATTTTAGTTCTGACATGAAATGGTCTCCTAGTGGCTGATTTCAAATGTAGAATATCTTCCGGTAAAATCCTTCCCCTCCACATCGATATCAGTTACGCGCGCGAAAGTCGGGCCGCGTTTTGCGCTGGCAATCATCTCTTCAACATCATCCTCTGCACCCTCGACTTCGATTTCCACTTTGCCATCCGGTCGATTCCGGACATATCCTGTAAGTCCCAGCTCTGTTGCTTTTCGCTGAAGAAACCAGCGGAACCCCACACCCTGAACTCTACCGGAAAGCACAATATGAGCGCATATCTGCATCAATTCTCCTGTTTTATCAGTTTGAGCGCCATCTCGACGGCAGCCTCAGGCGATTCGGCGCGGGGCAATTCGGATATTGCCTCCCAGCTCTGCAAACCGACTACGGGCACGCCAAATTTGAGACAGAACGCCAATTCTGACAACGTGCCATACTCACCGCCGACCGCGATGACTGCATCTGATGAGCGGACTATGATAATGTTTCGCGCCTCAGACATGCCGGTTGCAATAGCGATATCGACATACGGATTTGCATCTGACTTTGCAAAACCGGGCAGAACACCAATGGTGAGTCCTCCTTCAGCCCGGGCGCCGCGACAGGCATGTTCCATCACGCCGGATAAGCCGCCGCAAATGAGCGCATGATTCCTGCGGGCTATGGCGCGACCCACGGCTTCGGCCAACCTGCCAACATCTTCAGAGCACTGTCCGGCGCCGATGACGCCAATGATCATTTTCGGCTGCATAAACTTGCACCCAGCTCAGTTCTTATTTGGAAAGCAATACAGGAATGGCGGCGTTTCGAATTACTTGCTCGGTGGTGCTACCCAGAATTGCTTCGCGGATGCGTGAGTGGCCGAAGGCGCCCATAATGATCAGGCGGCATTTCTTATCCTCCGCTATGGCGATGATCTCTTTTTCAGGATTTCCGCTGACGCCGATGGTCTTGACCTCAATCTGATAAGGCTGAAGATAAGACTCAGCGTCGCTGAGAAATTTTTCGCGCATTCTGGGTTTGTCGTGCACGGTCAGCACGTGCAGCGTGGTTTGCAATTCAGCGGCAAAAAAGCCGGCTAATTGCAACGCCTTGTTGGAGCGGTCACTGCCATCATAAGCAACCAAAATCTTGTCGATCTTCTGGTATTTTTGCGGCGTGATGAGAAGGGGTTTGCTCCATTGTCGCATGACTGCATCCAGCGTGGCGCCGACCAGATTCTTCTTCCACTTGGCAAATTCTCCGCGCGCGCCAATGACCAGCATGTCAACCAGGTGGGCTTTTTCACAGATGATGTCAGCCGGTGCGCCGTGAATTTTGTTGGTCTCATACTCCAGAGCGGCCTTTGCAAGAATGCCGGCACATTTGTCTAAGACGGCTGCGGCCTTATCTTCGAGCATCTTGCGAGTTTCCTCCTGGTAGACGTTTGATGGAATCACCGGTACGAACCCGTCTGTACCCATCACCACCGCCCATTCAAAGATACGCACATCGATGATCGAAAGCACGTTGACGCGCGCCTCAAAAGCCTGCGCCAGGTGAATCGTGTGCTTAACCTGTGCATCGGTGTATACCGAGCCGTCCACAGACAACAAGATCGATTTGATCATGCTAACCCCAATCCTCAATTTTGGCTGCCCGCGTCATCAGGTCATACACAGCATCCTTTGGACTCTTGTTGCGGAAAAGAACGTTGTATGCCTCCGTGATGATCGGCACCTCAACCTCATACTCCCGGGCAAGTTCATAAGCAGAGCGCGTGGTTCGCACACCCTCAGCGACCATCACCATTTCCGACAGCGCCTCCTCAAGCGGCTTGCCACGGCCAATTTGTTCGCCAAGGTATCGATTGCGGCTGTGCCTGCTCATGCAGGTTACGATCAGATCGCCCATCCCCGAAAGGCCGGCAAAAGTCAGCGAATCCGCGCCGAGTTTTGTGCCGAGCCGAGTTATTTCAGCCAGGGCGCGTGTCAAGAGCGCCGCCTTTGTATTATCCCCGCCGCCCACGCCATCGATAATGCCGGCTGCCAGCGCGATGATGTTCTTGAGCGCGCCGCCGATTTCCACGCCAATCACATCAAAATGGGTGTAAACCCGAAAGCTCGGACGCATGAAGCGGGCCTGCAGCCACTTTGCCGTTTCCAGGTTCTTCGAGGCGCAGACAACAGCAGTTGGTACATCACGGCTTACCTCTTCTGCATGGCTGGGTCCGGAGATGACGGCGATCTTTTTCTCCTCGAACTGCTCTTCCAGGATTTCACTGACCCGCAACAGGGTCGTATTCTCAATCCCTTTGGCAACGCTCACGACCATGGTGTCCGGTTCTGGCTCGGGGAATAGCTCCAGCACCGAACGCACTCCGTGTGACGGCACGGCCATAATGATGGCGTCTTTACCACGCACGGCTTTCTCTATGTCAGGCTCGATCTTTATCTCAGGGGGAAGCGTATAAACCGGCATGTATTTCTTGTTGACACGCTCATGCTCCAGAGTTTGCATCAACTCCGTGTCGCGGTCCCACATCGAGACTTCGTGTCGATTCAGGTTTAATATGCGCGCCAACGCCGTACCCCAGCTTCCTGTACCAACCACTGCAAACCGTGCCAAGAGATTTCACCTATTCTTTTGTTTTTCTGACCACGGAGCCAATCGGAACCACACGCTCCTCACATCCTGACATGACCTCATCGAGGCCGTCTTCCGCCACGACCAG
>CAZVSL010000344.1:0-1445 GCA_964629935.1 uncultured Calditrichaceae bacterium
GGCTCTGATCGTCGTCGGCGGTTCTGGCAGCTCGCAAACTGTGACCTTCCAGCCGACAGACGATGGCCAGATTAAGCTTACGCAGTTGGGCGCGAATTATGGGGATAAGGGAACCGCCAAAGTGGATAACGGTCGGTTCAGAGCGTACTTTAAGTTTGATGTATCAGGTGTGAGCGGGCCTGTGAGCAGCGCGACCCTGCGCTTGCGCGTGGCCAGCGATCCGTCTGATGGCAGCGATTCAGGCGGGAGCATCTTCAGGGCCAGCAACACATTTTCTAACAACAGCACGCTCTGGACCGAAGCTCTTCTGAACGCCGGCAATGCTCCGGCTCTGATTGGCGGCGTGCTGAGCACCATTGGAACAGTGGTATCAGATCAGTTGGTGGAGTTTGACGTCAGCGCTGCCGTCTCCGGAAACGGCGCCGTCAGTTTTTGCCTCACCAGCGAATCCGGCGACCTGGTCAAGTACTACACGAAAGAGGGCGTTTCGCCGCCACAACTTGTCGTCAAGACGGGTTCCGGCGGCAGCAGCAATACGGCGCCCGTGGCAACCACAGACAATGCCGCCACAGTGGTTGATACACCGGTGGAAATCCATGTACTGGTAAATGATAGCGATCCGGACGGCGCACTCGACGCCACAAGCGTCGCCATCGCGTCTCAGCCAAACCATGGTGGCGTGATTGTCGATGCGACAACGGGTGTGATAACCTACACTCCCGCGGCTGGTTTTGAAGGAGACGACACGTTCTCTTACACAGTTGCCGACGACGAAGGCGCAACTTCAAATGTTGCTTTGGTCACAGTCGATGTCGTCTCAGGCGGTTCTGGCGCCCTGGCGTTCGAGCCTACGGAAGACGGCCAGGCCAAGCTCACCGATTCCGGCAGCAATTATGGTACAAAACCCACCATGAAAGTCGAAGCCGGCAAGTTCAGCTCCTATCTCAAGTTCAGCGTCAATGGCGTGACCGGCCCGGTGGTCAGCGCTGTGCTGCGGCTGAAGGTGACGGATGGCGCCAATGACGGCAGCGAAAGCGGCGGCTCCGTACACCAGGTTTCGAACAATTTTTCAGGTTCGGTATTGCCGTGGAATGAGCTGGAATTGACCTCTGGAAATGCTCCGGAGGTATCCGGTCCGGCCATCAGTTCGGTCGGCGCCGTATTTCTGGAAGAAGTGGTCGACTTTGACGTCAGCAGTGTGGTGTCCGGTGACGGCATATACAGCTTCGCTTTGACAAATACCTCTGGCGATCAGGTGAAATATTACACCAAAGAAGGACAGACGCCGCCCCGGCTTATCATCAATGGCGGCGTCGGAGGCGGTAATCTGCCGCCCGTGGCCAACGATGACAACAGTACAACCCCGGTTGATATCACTGTGGTCATCGATGTGCTTGGCAACGACTCTGATAGCGATGGCGCCATCGATGCAACCACTGTACTCG
>CAZVSL010000344.1:1455-4197 GCA_964629935.1 uncultured Calditrichaceae bacterium
CGTCACCCAACCTGCAAACGGTGCAGCCATTGCGGATGGCATCACGGGCCAGGTAACCTACACGCCGAATGCCGGATTCAGCGGTACGGACTCCTTTACGTACACGGTCAAGGATAATGATGGTGGCCTTTCAAACACGGCGACTGTCAACATTATTGTAGGTTCTGGCAATGTTCCGCCGCTAGCGGTTGATGATAGCGAAGTACTCGTGGCAGGCAATTCAATTACTATCGACGTCACATTGAATGACAGCGACAGCGATGGAACATTGGTGCTCAACACCCTGACAGTAACCGAAGCGCCGAACAACGGTACGGTTGAGGTGAGTCAGTTCGGCCTGGTAACATATACAAAAAATCAGGGCTTTGTCGGCGCCGATACGTTCCGGTACACTGTGCAGGATAACGACGGCGCAATATCTAATGCAGCCACGGTGACTATCGAGGTGCAGTCTGCTGGCGGCGGCAGCGGCGCTACCGTGAGTTTTACACCGACAGATGACGGGCAGGTGAAACTGACAGACGCCTCGAAAAATTATGGCGACAAGCCAACAGCGAAAGTCGAGGCCGGGAAGTTCGCGTCCTGTTTCAAATTCAATGTAACGGGCATCACGAGCGCGGTGCAAAAGGCGACACTGCGTTTACAGGTCACGCACGACGAAACCGATGGCAGTGAATCCGGCGGTTCCGTCTTCTCTGTTGCCAATGATTTCGTTGGCACGGCATCGCCGTGGTTCGAGGCGCTTCTGACTTCCGGCAATGCGCCAGCGGTAAGCGGTTCTCCTCTTAGCACTATCGGTGCGGTGGCGCCCTTACAAACCGTCGACTTTGACGTGTCGCAGGCGGTCGATGGCAATGGTATTTTCAGTTTTGCCATCACGAGTACTTCGGATGACCAGGTGAAATACTTCACCCGGGAAGGCGCTGCGCCTCCTGAGTTGAGGATAACCACAAGCGATGGCGGCGGCGACGAAAACAGTCCACCCGTCGCTCAGAACGATGACGCCGCGACGGCTGCCAACGGCGCGGTCACCATTTTTGTGCTCGATAACGATAGCGACAGCGACGGCGAGCTTGACTCAAGCACGGTAACGGTTGTCAACCAGCCGTCGAACGGCTCGACCTCAATCGATACGCAGACCGGCGCTATCACCTATACGCCGGAAACAGACTTTGCCGGCTCCGATTCGTTTACTTATCAGGTGCAGGATGACGCAGGCGCAGTTTCTAACACAGCGACCGTGTCTATCTCGGTCATCGCGCAGAATATTCCGCCGGTTGCAGTCAACGATGCGGTCAGCATTCCGGCTGGCCAGGTTGCGCAAATTGATGTCACCGTAAATGATTCAGACAATGATGGCGCATTGGATGTCGGAACGGTGACGATTGTCACGCAGCCACAGCATGGCAACGTGGTTGTGGGCGCTTTCGGTATTGTAACCTACACGCCCGATGCCGGCTTTTCCGGGCAGGATGCATTTGAATACACAGTCCGCGATGATGCCGGCGCAAGTTCGAATGTCGCAATCGTCACCATCGAGGTCCAGTTCAGCGGCACGCCGGATACGTTTACCTTTGCTGCCACTGACGATGGTCAGGTCAAACCAAATTCTCCCGCTGAGAACGCTGGCGACAAGGGTACGATGAAGGTGGAAAAAGACCAGTTCATTTCCTACATGAAATTCAATGTTAGCGGTCTGACAGGCCCGATTGAGAGTGCAAAGGTTCGTCTGCGTGTGACGCCCGACCCGACCGATGGCAGCGACTCGGGCGGCTCGATCTTTCTGGCTTCGAATAACTTCGAAGGCACGACCACACCGTGGACCGAGGGTGGGTTGGTGTTTGCCAACGCTCCGGAAATTACCGGTAATGCCTTAAGTACTCTGGGCGCCGTGAGTGCGAACACGACGGTCGAGTTCGATGTCACAGGCGCAGTCACAGGCAACGGCGCCGTCAGTTTTTGTGTCAGAAGCGAATCTCCGGACCAGGTGAAGTACTTCACAAAGGATGGCGGAATACCGCCGCAGCTCGTGATTCAAGCCATCGTAGCGGGCGGCGGCAATAATGCGCCCGTGGCTCAGAATGACAACGCCAGCACCGTTGAAAATACCGCAGTAATAATCGATGTTCTTGATAACGACAGCGACAGCGACGGCAATCTCGACGTTACCACCGTGACGGTGCAAACCGCACCGGCCAACGGAACCGCCGTCAGTGAAAATGACGGCACGATTCTGTATACACCCAATTCCGGCTTCAGCGGCAACGACGCGTTCACCTACACAGTCAACGACGATGATGGCGCTGCATCGAATGCCGCAACAGTCAGCGTGAGTGTGACGCCGGTTGGCAACACGCAGGTCTTTACCTTTCAGCCAACGGACGACGCCTACGTCAAGTTAACGGAATTTGGCGCGAATTTCGGTGATAAGGGTACCGCGAAAGTCTCTCTGGATAAATTCGTGGCCTATTTCAAGTTCAATCTCTTTAATGTCAGCGGACCCGTCGTCAATGTAGTCCTGCGCTTGAAAGTAGCTGACGCCGAGGGTTCAGACAGCGATGCTGGCGGTGAGATATATCAGGTCTCGAACAATTTCGACGATAGCCAGCAGCTTTGGGTCGAAGGCTCTCTTACAGCACAGAACGCACCCGACGTGGGCGGCCTGCCGCTCAGCACCGTGGGGCGGGTGGAGCTCGAAGCCCTCGTCGATGGTGACGCTGATGATGTACTCGCCCATACGCA
>CAZVSL010000344.1:4207-7068 GCA_964629935.1 uncultured Calditrichaceae bacterium
ATTTCGATGTCACAAGCGCCGTAACCGGCAATGGCATATTCAGCTTTGCCATCAGAACCGAATCTGATGATCAGGTCAAATACTTCACCAAGGAGAGCCTGTTCTCTCCGAGCCTCATTGTGACAACCGCACAAGTCACAGGCGTCGCGCGAGGCGAGGACGCGGAGGTGCGGCCGGCGCCTGATGTCGCTGTCACCGTGGCCGGGCGAGCCGTGACCATCGATGTGCTGAACAATGACCAGACCATGGCAGGCCAGCTCAAGATTGGTAATGTGGCAGTGATAGCGATGCCATCCCATGGCTTCGTAAGATTGAACCCGGTGACCGGCGCCTTGACTTATACACCAAACGCCGGCTATGAGGGTACAGACTCTTTTCAATATGTTGTTTACGATAGTCGCGGACAGGCATCTGCACCGGCAGAAGTTGTGGTTGCCGTGACCGCGGCTAACCGGGCGCTGGCTGATGATTCAACTTCCACCTATGCCGGTATGCCAGTGAGTGTTGATGTGCTGCAAAATGACGATATCATAGAGAGCGCGAGGGGGACGCTCTCTATTGTTTCGCCTTCTGCAAATGGCGCCGTCGATCTGGATGGCGTAACGGGCATCGCACTCTATGTGCCTGATTCGGACTTTACCGGCATCGACCGTTTTAGCTATCGATTGAAGGGTGCTGACGGTATGAGCAGTGACACTGCCGTGGTGACCATAGCAGTGCATGACATCGAGCCGCAAATATTAACCTTCCTGCCAACGGATGATGCGTTCGTGCAGTCATCCCGACCGACCGACAATTTCGGTTCTTCCTATGAGCTCCGCGCCACCAATGGCAAAGCGGAGTTCTATAGTTATTTGAAGTTTAACATCAGCGGTCTCAGGGGTCCGGTGAGACGCGCTACACTTCGCCTCTACGTTTTTGACGATAGCGACGGCGGCGCTGTCTATGCCGCTTCCAATCATTACCGTGACCACAATAAACCGTGGCGCGAGACTGACCTGGTATGGGATAACGCTCCTGAAATTCAGAAAGCACCGTTGGCAACATTTCAGAGCAATGGCCCCGGCAACTACGTCGATGTCGATTTGACGGAAGGTGTGTTCGGGCAGGGCGTCTATAGTTTCGTACTTAGCGGCCATTCGGCTGACGCAGCAAAATACGAATCCAGAGAGGCTGCAAATCCGCCCATGCTAATCATTGAAACCGGGCGCCCGCTTGCTGAAGACAGTGCAAGTCCCGACATGGTGGCTGACATGACCGAAACAGAATTATTGCCGTCAGAGTTTGCCCTCAGACCCAATTATCCCAATCCCTTTAATGCTGCGACCAACATAACCTATACGTTGCCTGAGGATGCCCGGGTGAAGCTGCACATCTACAATGTGCGTGGCCAACTGGTGACGACGCTCGTTGATAAGGAGCAGCCGGCTGGCATCCAGCGCGTAAAATGGCTGGCCAAGGATAACCGCGGGGTCGATGTTGGTAGCGGCGTCTACTTTATGCAGCTTGAAGTGAGCGGCCGAAAGTTTTCCCGGAGACTTGTCCTGCAGAAATGACCGAGTTAACCTGAATATTTCGGCTATTCTATGTCTTTAGAAGCACGCGACCTTCCTCCCGGGGTTTGATAATTACGCACCCTATACCAATACCCAAATCAAACCCCGGGCTCTATTTAACTCCATCAGACTCGCTGGCACACCTATTGCAATATAACTAAAGCAGTGATGAACATTTGCATTCTCAGGCAGAGAAACAATCAAAAATCGGGATGAGTCTTACTTTATTGTAAGAATTACACGCATACGATTACGGATTAGAAAGCACTGACTCATTGCAATGTTCGGTTTTGATATAGCACCATTGAAGGATTCGTGTCTAACCAGGAGGTATCTGAACATGTTTGATAGAGTGCTCCTGCTGACTTCCATCTTGTGCCTGCTGGCAATCACGGCCAGTGCGCAGGACGTGGTAGTGGAACCGGTCTTCAGCACGGACCCAACAGCAGGTAATGCAGACGACCCGGCGATCTGGATTCATCCGACTCAGCCGGAACGCAGCGTGATTATTGGTTCGGATAAGGATGCCGGCATCTATGTCTATGACATGACCGGTCGTGAAATTCAGCATCTCGAACAAGGCACAGCAACCAACAACGTGGATGTGCGCTACGGCATCAATCTGGCGGGACAGATCGTAGACATCGTGGCAGCCAACCTGCGCGATGCCGGCAAGCTGGCGGTGTTCAAAGTTAATCCCAACTACAGCAACGGCGACGTTCTGACTCAAATTGCAGACAAAAACAGCAGCGGCAATGATATTCAGTCCGACAGCTACGGCTTTACCCTGTACAAGCGCAAGAGTGATGGCTCGCTCTACGTTTTTGAGCGCCCCAAGAGCGGCGGCGTCGTGCGGCAACATCTGGTCACCGACGATGGCACAGCTAACGGCGTTAAGGTTACCGCAGTGCGCGACTTGAATTATGACGGTGGTACGGCCGAAGGCTATTGTGCCGACGATGAGCTCGGTTACGTTTACATCGCTGAGGAGTCCGACGGCATCCACAAGTATTACGCAGATCCGGACCAGAACAGCGACCGACTTCTATTTTTTGCTCAAGATGACGGCATTTCCGGCGACCGCGAGGGCTTGTCACTATATGCCTGTACAGATGGCACGGGCTATCTGGTGCTGTCAAGCCAGGGCAACTCTATGGTGAAAATTTACGAGCGCCAGGGCGACAATCGCTTTGTCAAGACTGTGGAAGGTCTGGACCACCGTGGCAGCGGCGACCTGGGCACGGACGGTCTTGATGTGAGCTCCGCAGCGGCGCCTCCGAATCTGCCAAATGGCTTTCTGGTCGT
>CAZVSL010000345.1:0-7042 GCA_964629935.1 uncultured Calditrichaceae bacterium
AGCGGCTGCGTCAGCGGCTCCGGTTCAAATGTCAGCGGAGCAACAGAAATTGGTTCTGAAAAAGGCAGGCCGAGAACCTGTTTCAACGCAGCAAGCGCAACCTTATGGTTATTTTCAGCTTCAACGAGCTGACCTTTGCTGTTTGCAGTCTGAACCTGCCAGCGCAATACCTCTGTGCGACTTCGCAGCCCGACTTCCAGCATCTTGCGTGCAGTCTTGAGGTGCTCGCGCGAAGACTCGAGCGTCTTTTGTGCAAGGGTAACGAATTCGCTGGCCTGCAGAACGCGCAAATAACGTTCTTTGACTTGCAACACAATCTTCTGTTTCGTATCCTCCAGGAGGTGCTGATCACTATTTTCACGCGCCCGCGCCATGCCGATGGCCGCCAAATTTGCGCCACCGTTGTAGACAGGTTGAACCACCTGGATGGAGGTCGCAAAATTGTTGGCGAATGCGGTTTGCCGGATATCCTGCGGGTCCGATTCCGGCGCAAACGCACGCACCAGCGCCCGGCCAACGTCCGTAAACAGTTCTGCCCGCCGCACGGCGCCGTCATCCAGGCGGGCATAACTCAATCGGACATCGGCTTTGGGCAGCAAGTCCAGTCTGCGCTGCTGCACCTGATGCTCTGCTGCAGCCAATGCTGCCCGCGCAGCCTGTAGCCTTGCGTTGTTCTGCAACGCAATTTCGATTGCTTCCGGCAAGGTCAACGGATCACCATTTGGCTGGTTGCCAGCACTCAACCCTGGCCAGAACATGACAAAAAGAAGCGGAACAAAGAGCCGTTTCATTCTCATAACCTCAACCTGCTTATATATGGATTATCTTTCATGAAAAAACGCCATTCTAAATCCGTTGCCTTTGAAATGCCGATGCGCCGGCTGACGCCAATCTCAAACTGCCGGCTGCCGGCTGCTGGCTGCAATTGAATAGACTGACCGATGACTTCGTTATGCTGCGCCGGATCAAAACCGAAAGCCTGGAATAGCTTGCCCGGACCGTTGGTAAGATTCTTACCTATAGCCATCCCCCGTCGTTTCTGCATCTGCGCCATTCCGGCGACCGGCTCAACCGCACGGATGAGAACTGCGCCAACGCCATCTTTTTCGGTTGTGAAATTCAGACAATGATACATACCATAGATGAAATAAATATAGATATGACCATAGGTTTCGCGCAGAAGCGAACCCTTGTTGGGCCGCGTAACCGCGTGCGAAGCAGGATCGTCGCGATATGCCTCGGTTTCAACGATAAGGCCGGCACAGTCTTTGTAAATGAGCCTGCAGCCCAGAAGGGCTCTGGCGACCGTCACCGTGTCTTGGCCAAAAAATTCTCGGTCCAGGTATTTCATTGAAAGCAAAATATAGGCACCTGAAGCAGTAATCGCAAGCCAATTTGGAGGAACAGTTCAGAGGTTTTGGGTTGCGGACATCCGTTCTCGGATTTCTGGCGCCCGGGGCAGAAGATAACAGAAAGTTTAACTTGTCACACTATTTAAGGAGGACATGCATGAAGAGAACACTCATCCTCATGTACACGCTCGCATTTTTCGCTTGCAATTCGGACAGTCCGACGACGCCGGTCAACGCCGGTGAAATTGCGTTGGTGAATGCCTTTCCCAACTTGTCTTTCACGAGTCCTGTATTTCTCACCCACAGCAATGATGGCAGCAATCGCATTTTTGTTGTCGAGCAGCCCGGTGTGATTCGCGTCTTCGATAACGACTCGACGGCAAACTCGACAAGCATATTTCTGGACATCAGAAGCCGAGTTGATGACAGCGGCAATGAAATGGGATTATTGGGTCTGGCATTCCATCCGGATTTCGCCAGCAACGGCTTTTTGTTTGTGAATTATACCACGTCAAGCGATGGCCCGCGGCGTTCCGTAATCTCACGATTTTCGTCAGACGGAAATCAGGCCGATGCCAACTCCGAGCTGGTGCTCATCGAAGTTAATCAGCCATTCACAAATCACAATGGCGGCATGCTTGCTTTCGGAACGGACGGTCACCTCTACATCTCACTTGGCGATGGCGGCAGCGGCGGCGATCCGCAAAACAATGCGCAAAATTTGTCGACTCTACTTGGCAAGATTTTGCGCATCGATATTGACAACACCGACCCGGGTCTTAATTATGCCATACCGCCGGACAATCCTTTTGCCAACGCCAACGATGATACCCGCAAAGAAATCTTTGCCTACGGCCTGCGCAATCCCTGGCGTTTCAGTATCGATGCACAAACGAGTCAGGTCTGGTGTGGCGATGTCGGCCAGCGGGATTGGGAAGAAATCGACCTGATCGAAAACGGCGGCAATTACGGCTGGCGCATCATGGAGGGCACACATTGCTTCAATCCGCCATCGAACTGCGACATGACCGGCCTGATCTTGCCGGTCAAGGAATATGGCCATACCAACGGCAGATGCTCCGTAACCGGCGGTTATGTTTATCGCGGGGACCGGCGGCCGGAACTGCGTGGGGCGTACATCTACGGCGACTTCTGTTCCGGCGATATCTGGATGCTGCGCTATGACAACGGCGCGGTGACTGCCGATTCTCTGTTGCTGCGGGCCGATGCAAGCATTGCGTCTTTTGGCATTGACGAACAGAACGAGCTCTACCTGGTTGGCCTTGGAGGCAACATCTTCCGCTTTAATCGCAGCGCCGTCACCAGCGTTGCAGAATCAGAAGTGACGCCGGAGACATTTGCACTGGCACAAAACTACCCCAATCCCTTCAACCCAAGCACGCGCATCGACTACTCAGTCAGCCAGGCTGGTTTCTTCGAGCTGAGCATCTTCAATTCTGTCGGGCAGCGCATTCGCACCTTGTTGCAAAAGCGGCTGGCGCCCGGCGCCTACTCGGCCGCCTGGGACGGCAAAGACGACGACGGACAGAAAGTATCATCAGGGGTCTATCACTACCAACTTCGGCATGGCAACGAGGTCGTGCAAACCCGGCGCATGTTGATGTTGAAATAATCGAGAGACGCATTGCATGAATAATCCAGGCTGGCGCCAAAAATTCAATTGACTTTGTTACCATCTTTGGTTACTATTGCTCTCAAACACTCCGTTGGCGAATCGCCTGACGTATCGCTGACGGGCGCCAAAGTTCGGGTAGAGACCACGAACAAAACAATCCAGAACATAGCTCGTGTCTTCGTAGCAAACTGATTCCTTCCGTTATTGTCATTCTTGAGTGCTGTAATCGGGAATCTATAAGTTGTTGTTTTCCCTGGGTGCCTGCCAACGACATGCGGGCATGACAATCACCAGAGCGGAGAGTTTACGGGCCAGACACGAGCTGGCAAACAGGGAGGACCAGATTGAAACTCAGCGAAATGCTCCTGCCGGAATTCGAGCAGGAAATGGCACACACACGGAATATGCTGGAGCGCATGCCGGAGGACAAACTCGACTATAAACCTCACGAGAAATCCTGGTCCTTGGGTGAGCTGGCGACACACCTGGCGAACTTGCCAGGCTGGACTATGCATACGCTCAATCAGGATTCTCTGCACCTCGGCAACGCTGACCAGCAACCGAGAATGCAGCCGATCAAGTCGCGCCAGGAGGCCCTGACCCTGTTCGAAACCAATGTCGCCAACGCCCGTGAGGCGATCTCTGGCGCCAGCGATGACCAGCTTATGGCGCCCTGGAGCCTCATTTCCGAAGGCAAGACCGTTTTTACCCTGCCGCGTATCTCAGTGCTGCGCAACTTCGTCATGAATCACAATATCCATCATCGCGCCCAGCTCGGCCTGTATCTGCGCTTAAATGATATCCCACTGCCCTTCATTTACGGTGCGACAGCGGATGAACAGGAGATGTGAGCATTGTTTAGCGGAACACGGAAATCGTAAGTCGTAAATCGTATATTGTTTCAGCCGCAGGCTTGAGACAATCATGAGACAATATACTTACCCTATTCCGATATCCGAATAACGGAGGTTAGCATGAGGCACAGAGTCTTTACGCTCCTGCTGCTGTCGTTTCTCTCTACCCATGTTCCCGGGCTGCTATCCCAGGAGCAAATCGTGGTTATCGGTTGGAACGCAGAGTCTGGCGACGCGAACCCGGAGGTTGTAGCCGGTCGCATCGCAGATCTAGAAGGCTGCGACCTGTGGGGCATCGTGGAGGTGCAGAATGCGGATTGGGCTGCACAATTCGAACAGGCTGCAAGCACCGGCGAAGATGGTGAATTTGACGACGTGCTTGGAACTACGGGCAGCAACAGCAGGGATTTGATGCAGATCATTTATAGCGATACCCGCTTTGAGCTGGTGGAATTTTTTGAACTGCATCGCATCAATGTCACCGGGCGGGTGAGAGCGCCCCTGGTGGCACATTTCAAAATCAGAAATACCAAAATAGAGTTTCTGTTCATGGTCAACCATCTCTATCGCTCGCGCGCTGACCGCCGTCACGAACAAGCCCGCTTGCTCAATGCCTGGGCTCGCAATCAAACGCTGCCCGTCATTGCGGTCGGAGATTACAACTTTGACTGGGAGGTGGATGTAGGCGAGCAAGTGCATGACCCGGGCTACGATTTGATGGTGGCAGAGGGCCATTTCAGCTGGGTGCGCCCGGACGAGCTGATGAAAACCCAGGCCAGCTCAGAGTACGACAGCGTGCTGGATTTTGTCTTTCTGGGCGGCCCGGTGTGGACCTGGAAGGCAGAGTCCACGATCTTGCCGCGCGATGATGCAGATACCATCGCTGATGAATTCGACGACGACAGCCAGACCAGCGACCACAGGCCGGTGCGCGCGACGTTCAAAATTGAATAAAGCACCGCAGGCTGCTCGACACACAAGACAAGTTTCGCTGTAACACCAAGATATTCTCATAATTAAGAAAATGAGTCCGACTATTCTCATCTTTGCGAATTCTCGCGGAGGTATTTGCAGGAATTCTTGCCAAATAGCTTGGCCGCCAGGCAGAAACGCCTAACCTCACAAAAAAGGTACTGAGTCACGGCACGATAGTTGTAGAAATAGTTTTCAACAATCATGATTATGGACTTTGGAACCAATCCAAAAAACATAGGTAAACGGAACTATAGCAAATTCATCTCAATTGCGGATCATGAACAGAATCAGCAAAACAGTCGGACTGGTCTTACTCGTTCCGATCTTATTCTTAAATTTCACCTTCTGCACAACCGGTCAGTGTGGCGATGCACATGGAAGCGCCATGACGTGCTGCATGGCCTCACGATTCTCTGGCGACGGCAGCAGCATCACTGATGAAGACTGCGGCTGCGCTTTTGCTGAAACCACAAATACGGCGGAAATACAGGCAGAGTTAATCTCTAACTCTCCTGATAGTAAAGTCAAGAATCCACTTAAAAGCCTCGGTTTCCGTGTTGCCTCTGAAGCCGAGCTTTCCAACTTCCAGTCAATACGGTCGCCTCAGCTTCATATTGGCAAACTCAAACCTGAATCTCAGGTTAAGTTCTACACTCTCCACGCCTCTCTCCTGATTTAGATTCACACTTCTTTGCATGTCATATTGGTCTATCGTGGTGTGATAGATCTCATTTGGCACGACTCGGTTGCGAACCTGTGCATCTGTGCTCGATGCGTTTGCAATGAGGAATGCCAGGCAATCTCGGATTGCAGAAAACCAAGAAACATGACTTTGAAACAAGGTGTGAACAATGACTATTATTTCCCGTTTCTTTGTAACTTTGCCGCTTCTCCTGACATTTGCCGCCGCCGGACAGGCTCAGAGTAACGGCCGCTCCCCTTCTCTGGATCACCTAGTGAAGCTGGCGCTCGAGAACAACCCGGAGATCAAAGCCGCGGAACGCCGCTGGCGCGCTGCGGAAGCCAGACCCGCTCAAGTTTCGACCTTACCTGACCCGATGCTGAGCTACTCCCGTTTTGGCTCAAGTGTCGAAACGCGCGTTGGACCTCAGGAGAACGCGTTCGTACTTTCACAGAGCATCCCCTTTCCGGGTAAACTTGGCCTGAGGGGAGATATCGCGCGCCAGGACGCAGTGGCCGAGGCGCAAAAATCCGAAGCCACCAGGAGAGATGTAGTCTTCAAGGTTAAACAGGCCTATTACGATTTGTACTGGATCGACAGCTCGATCGCGATTCTGACACAATATGTCGATGTGCTACGCGATTTCACAACCGTGGCTGAACAGAAGTATGCCACCGGCCAGGGCATCCAGGCCAATGTGCTCAAATCCCAGGTCGAGTTGTCCAGTACGCTGGAAAAACGTCTGGGGTTTGAGAAGTTGCGCGAAGGCGCTGCTGCCCGACTGAATGCACTGTTGAATCGGCCGCAATCCACTGAAGTGCCGCCAGCCACTGCGCTCAACCTGATTCGTGTAGACTATGACAAGCAGGCGTTGGTTGAGTACGCACTGGCACAGCGCGAAGAGCTTCTGGCGACTCAGGCTATGATTGATAAGAGCCACTTTATGCGGCGTCTGGCCAGAAAAAACTTTTTTCCGGACTTTAGCCTCCAGGCCAACTACATAGACATCTCCGAAGGCCAGAGCATTGCACCCGACGCAGGTAAGAATGCCTGGTCAGTGATGCTCGGACTAAACCTGCCAATTTGGTTAGGTAAGCGTAAGGCCGCCGTGCGGGAAGCTGACGAGATGATTTCATCCAATAAGCTTTCAGAAGAGAATTTGGCCAATCAAATAATGAGTGAGATTGAAGACTTGTATTACCGGCTCGAGCTCTCGCGAAAAACCCTGGACTTGTACGAACAAGGCTTGATTACACAGGCGGAAAGCAGTTTGGAATCCGCCACCGCCAGCTATCGCACGGGACAGTTGGATTTCCTGAGTTTGCTCGATGCCGAGCGCATGCTGCTCAACCTGCATCTCGGATTTGAGAAAGAACAGGCCAGCTATCAGAAAACAATCGCTGCTTTGGAACGCGCTGTGGGTGGCGAGTTGCCACAATAGTCAAACCCATAGATTTTGAAAAATGGAGAAATGAAATGTCACCGAAAAACAACCTGAACCCAGGACGTGTTTGGCAATGGCCGACACTTATCGTCACTTTGC
>CAZVSL010000346.1:0-7039 GCA_964629935.1 uncultured Calditrichaceae bacterium
TTGCGAGAATGATTGTAACACACGACTCCGGTGAACGGCAAGTGGTGACTCACCGCATGCTGATGTTGAAGTAGTTTGCGAAAAACCCTGACAGGGTTGTACGCTATTGGGAAAAATCACTTTTGACCGCCGGGGAATGACATTTTACGACGGGGGAACCATATTTCGTTCGCGGGGAAATGGTATTTTAGCAGGGGAACGGCATTAGGCCGTGGGGCGCCGAATATGGGCGAAGGGAATGCTATGTGATGAAGACAAAGCAGTGTATTTCGCCCTTTCAGGGCTTCCTTGAACGATACCACACGAGGTTTTCCAGGGCTTCGCCCTTCGCTATTACATTTTGACCCCGTTGGGGTCAACGGCGGAGACTATATGGACAGATGACGTGCGCAAAAGCCATAAGGTTTTTTCAACTCATCCTGCACTGAAAACAGCCTTCTCGTCCTCACCAGTGCGGCAGCACTCCTTCAGCCCCGAATGGGGCGACATGCAAAAGCGAAGGGCGAAGCCCTGGGAAACGAAATTGCGCCAAACGCACCAAGCCCTGAAAGGGCGAAATAGAATGCACTCCTGCTGAAATGTCTTCTTGGGGTGGTGCTCCCTTTGATTGGCGATGTATCTTTTCAGAGCGTCGATATTAGATTGACCAATTCCCCCTGGCTGCGCGCAACCCTGTCAGGATTGCGCGCGCAGCCAGGCAACACTCTCCCGCCATAAGCTATCACGAAAGCGCTCACGAAAAAAATCAAAGTGGCCGAATCGTTTGACGCCCAGCTTTTGCGGCGTCAGATGTTTACGGGTGCTGTTGGCATTTGAGTAAAATGTGACCAACTCGTCTACCGAGCGCGGCGGCGCGAAAAAATCTTTCGCCACGCTATAGGAAAGGATGGAGCCTTTGAAATTGCGGAAATTGATTTTTGAGGCAAGTCCGTTCGCACCCATGAGATAACGCGGATTTCGGCCCCAGCTCGCCCACTCAAACGCGACGCCGGCCGGCAAGTCTTCCCCCAGGCCGATGAATTTTGCCGGAAAGTATGAGGCCAACGCTGTGCTAATGGGCGCCAGACCATACCAAAACAGAAAAATGAAATAGCGCTGATGCCAAGGCCACAAGCGCCAGTAGCCGCTTTGTGACGCCACCAGTACCATAGCTGCGACCTCGCCATTGTTGGCTGCCAATCCCATAACCTGGCCGCCGACGCTGTGGCCGACAGCACAAATTCTTGCCTCAGGATGCTCGCGCCGCGCCCAGGCGATGACGCCGGCGATATCCAGTTCGCCCCAGTCGTGCATAAATGCTCTAAACTTGTTGAGTGTAACCGGGCGGGAGTCGCCGATGCCGCGATAATCGAATGTGATTACCTCAAATCCCTGTTCGGCGAGAAAGCGGGCGTAGCGGTCATAAAATGCACGCTTGACGCCGGTCGCAGAGTTGACAATAACGATCTCTGCCGGGTTGGCGGCAGCAACATACCTGGTCGCTGCGAGTTGAAAACCATCGCGGGCCGGGATCTGCAGATTTGTAATCTTCATGAGTTCGACTATCTGTGGCAAGGAGGTAAGAACTAAGTCCGTGTCCATCGGTGTGCATGCGTGGCTGATTGTCTTTGATTCCTTCACACTAAAGCTGACACTGCACACTCGACAAGCCATTCACCCAATCATCCCATGCGCTCTCAGGAATGATCTCGAACAGGTCGGGATGGTAGCGCCCCCACGCAGCCAGGACCGCTTTGCGTTTATCGATAGGCTTGCCAGTTCTAATATTTGATTTGGTTCCGGTCGTAAGATCCCCGTGCTGTTTACGGGGCTCGTCCGGGTTAGGAAAAACTGATCAGAGTCAGTCTTTCGCAGTCCTGTTAAGAAGCTAGCTTCGGCTTACCTTCAGGCTCGGGTTCAATCTCAACCTTATCTTTTATGAACGGCTCCCAGACGCTCTTCGGAGAGGGCGGCGTCAGAAGACTGACAACAACCAGAGTCAAAACCGAAACAAACACGGCCGGGATGGCGATGTAATCCGTGTCCATCGGGAAGGTGATGCCGAGGATGCTCAGGGTGGATTCACTCGCCTGCAAGATCTTATTCGTAAACGCAATGAGCAGAACGATGGCCATACCTGAGGCGATAGAGGCCACGCCGCCCTGCCTCGTCACCCGCTTCCAGAAGAAGGAAGCCAGGAGAACCGGCGCCAGCGAGGCGCCAATCATGGTGTATGAAATAAAAGCCATCTCGAGAATAGTCTCGAATTGGCTCATCAACAGAAAGGAGAGAAGACCGATGACCACAATGGAAACGCGCTGAATCCACACCATCTGGTCTGAGGTGGCGTCTTTGAAGACAAATGTCTGAAAGATATCGCGCGCGACATTGGTCGAGGTGACCATCAGAAAAGTGTTGCCTGTGGAGATGATGATGGCGACGCCGCCGGCTAACAACAGCGAGCCGATGAAAACAGGGATCTGTTCATAGCCAATTCGGAGAATGACTTCCTCCGCCATGCTTCTGTTGATGCTGCCGTCTGCGAGGAAGAATCTCGGATCATCTGCATAGATGGCATATCCGACGACGGCGATGGTGCACATCAATGCCTCGATCACGACAACTCCTGTGAACATGCCCATAACCGCCCTTTTGGCTGATTTGGAATCCCTGGCTGATGAGAACTTCTGATAAATGCTGCTTTCGCTCAGCAGCAGAATGAATGTGGGCAAAATCACACCGAGCACCCACCAGGCGTCGTGGCCCGCAAACATCGAAAGATAGTCCGGGTTCTTGACCTGGATGGTGCTGACCACGGCATCCACGCCGCCGTGCGAAGCGATCGCAAACGGCAGGGTCAGCACCATGGCCAAAATCATGATGATTCCGTTAAAAATGTCGATTGAGACGATGGAAACCATTCCGGCTAACACAGTAAAACCGACGATGATAATGCAGGAAATAAGCATGCCCGCTTCCGGGCTAACCTGGTCCTGGGTCAGGATGCTGATAAAGCGGCCGCCGCCCTTAAACTGGTACCCGGCGATAACCATATACGCGATGATGATGGTGATGGTGCCCAGGACGCGTGCCAGGCGGCTATAGCGCTTTTCCAGCAAGTCCGTCAGCGTATATTGTGATATCGAGCGCACGCGCGCAGCCACAAAATAGATCACCAGAATGCCGATCCAGGCGCCCATGGAAAACCAGAGTTCGGAAAAGCCTGAGCGGAATGTAAGACCGGCCGTACCGAACAGACTGCCGGAGCCGATCCAGGTACATACAAGGGTTGCAACAAGCAGATAAACCGGCACATTGCGACCGGCGACAATAAAATCATCCTGAGACTTTACCGACCTGCTCTTGTAGATGCTGATGCCGATAAGCAAAGCGATGTAAGTCGTGACTACTGTAGTATAGATCATGCTCCCTCCGTTGCATTAACATCCATCTTGCACTATCCTGAAATCATTGACAACTCTTGCCAGCCAATTTGAAACCAAATTAAGCAATACTTTGGGGCGGATCAACTTAAAATTTGGCAGGGTTTGGTCATAGCCTGGATAGCTTTGCCTTTGTGGTCGCACAACGGCTTCCAGACGGATAAATCCGAACGTGTCTCATAACAATATCGGGAATATTTTGAATCCGGTCTTGTACTTGATTCGAACAGAGAAAATGCGTCGGTGCTTCCCGAAAATATTGCACGGCTGGGAAGCGCCGGCGCTGTTTTTTTGGGGGGGATTGGAATTTGGATGATCGGGATAGTGTGCCAGAATAACGATCACGCTGCTGTGCAGAAGTGCGAAAAGCTCCGGTAGAGGGCTACTCCTTGATACTCGCCGGGCTGCGGTGATGGACGCCGCGGGTGTTGAAATCATCCCGCTTCAGATAGTCCGTGATGTGACCCATGCATTCACGGCTGTTTAGCAAGCCCTGATGGCCAAGACCCTCGGTCAGGTGCAATTTGCTCATGGGCCATAGCTTTGACAGCGCCACTGCCTCGAGGTGGCTGACGATGTCATCATGTTTGTCATGCAGGATCAACCCTGAAATATTGAGCGTTGGCAGAATGTTGATGATGGAGAAATCCTTGATGTTGCGTTTCAAGCGTGTGTTGATCAGCGTACTGATGCGCCCCATAGTCTGGCGTGAGACTTCGATGGTGTGGGTGAATCGTTTCAGGTAGTAGTCTACCGAGGCGGCTGAAGCGGCTACGACAAGCTTTTCAGCCCGGGCGCTCCGTTGCAGCGCCATGACCGCGGCGAGCGCGCCGAGGGAGAATCCGCACATGGCATGTAAGTCATTGTATCTGTTACAGATGTCAAGAATAACTTCGATCAATTCCGTTATGTCTGTGCGCTGGCCGGGTGAATCGCCGTGGGCCAGCGCGTCAAAGGCAATCGCCTGAAATCCGGCGTCGGAAATGGCCTGCGCCATTGGCGCAACCTGAGCTGCGCTGCCACCCCAATCGTGCACCAGCAGTACAGCCGGCCCTTTTCCCCAGGTGTACAAAGTATAGTAGGTCTCCAGCGAATTCTGATAAACGCTCTCTTTGAAAAGCACACGCCTGGCCTCGGCGTTTTGCAGGCAAAGCTTTTCCTCTGTGCCGGGCCGGTATTGAGGCGGCGTCAGCCAGAGGTTGAGGGCTTTGCGGGCAGCCGTTTTGGGGGAAGTCTTTTCGAGGATTCGAAAGTGTAGTTTCGTGAAGAGATTAATGTCTGTGAGAATCATGCTCAGCCCCCCGAGTAAGTCAAATGGATTTGTGTACTTGTAAAACCAATCGGTCTTATTCGCAGAAAATGAAGAGGCTTTTCACTTGATCATCAAATTCCCATGTCTATATTAAGCCGATAACAGACGCCAATACAAATCTCTATGACTTTTTATATTGTTGTTTTCATCGGAATCAGCGCCATCTCTCTGGCGTCAATTCTCATTAAACTCTGTGATGCTCCGGCCATGGTCATCGCCTCGTATCGGCTTGGCTTTGCTGCTGTTTTCTTTCTAGTCTGGTACCTTGCCAGGCGCTCGAATCCGCTGGTCCACTTCAACAGGCGCGATCTCGGTCTTGCCGCAGTTTCCGGTCTTTTCCTCTGCTTGCATTTTGCCACCTGGATCGCTTCGCTCAAATACACCTCGGTAGCGAGCTCAGTTGTGCTGGTGGCCACGTCTCCGGTGTTTGTCGGTATCGGCTCACTGCTTTTCCTGAAGGAAAGGTTGACGCGTCTGCTGCTGGCGGGGATCGCTATTACCGTTACCGGCGCCTTCATCATCAGCGCCGGCGCAGCGGGCGCAGCGGAAAGCTCTGTCTTCGGCAATACGCTGGCGTTGTGTGGCGCGATCGGTGCGGCCGGCTACTATCTGGTGGGGCGCGAGCTGCGCAGCCGCATCGATACGGCTGCTTATGTCACGGTGGTTTATTCAATTACAGCGGTGTTGCTGTTTTTGCTTACGGCAGGCACAAACCATGAGCTGTTTGCATACACGCCGAGAATATTCTTGCTGTTTTTCTTGATCGCCTTTGTACCTCAGGTTATCGGCCATACCAGTTTTAACTGGGCGCTGCGGCATGTTTCAGCAGCGACGGTTTCGGTACTTGCACTGGGAGAGCCTGTCGGCGCGCCGATTTTGGCTTACTTCATTTTAGGTGAGAAAATCACCGCAATTCAGGCCTTTGGTGGTATCTTAATCTTAACCGGTGTGGGACTCGCCCTTCGCGGCGAAGCTCTGGCCAGGGGAGCACCGGCATGAGAGTCATACTGCTCGGCACCGGAGCCGCCACTCCAACGCTAAAACGCTGGCCCACCTCTACGGCAATCAGACGTCCCGGTGAGATTCTTCTCTTCGACTGCTGCGAAGGCGCTCAGGTTCAGTTTCTGCGCGCAAAGCTCAAGCCCGGCAAGCTGAGCCGAATTTTTATTTCGCATTTTCATGGCGACCATTTCAACGGACTGATCGGACTTTTAACAAGCATGCAATTAGGGGGACGCGACAAAGAACTTTATCTATACGGGCCGTCTGGATTGGCAGATTATTTGGCCTACATGCAAAAGCTGTCGCGGTTTCGATTTGGCTATCCAATCCATATCACAGAAGTGCCGGAAGGTATGGCGAGCACAAGGTGGGATATGGGCTATTATTCGATCACAGCCATGCCGCTGGCGCATCGCATGCCGTCTCTGGGTTTCCGGCTGCAAGAAAAGCCACGCCCCGGTAAGTTCGATGAAGAGGCGGCGAACCGATTGGGCATCAGCGGACCCTTGCGCAATTTGTTGCAGCAAGGTCAGCCGGTTGAGCTGCCGGACGGCGCGCGTGTCTTGCCAGCGCAGGTGCTCGGGCCGCCGCGGATGGGAAGAAAGGTCGCTATTTGCCTGGACACGCAACCGTGTGATAATGCCGTCAGGCTGGCGCACGATGCCGACGTGCTCATCCATGAAGGCACCTTTGATGCGTCAAAAACAGAATGGGCCCGGGAAACCGGACATTCGACCGTGAAACAGGCAGCGGAGATAGCCAGACAGGCTGGCGCGCGTAAACTCGTGTTGACGCACATCAGCGCCCGCTATGATAACAGCGGTGAAAAGCAACTGCTGACAGAGGCGCAGGAGGTATTCCCCAATTCGCACATCGGCTTTGATTTGATGCGCATCGAGGTGCGTTTGCCCACGCCCATGACCTGACGTTACATACATACTTGCTCACAATAGCATGGCAGGGAAGTCTGCCTGTCTGAATTTTGCAATAAACCATAACTGCAACTCGAGGACACAACAAATGGACAGGTTTATTGAATTTGATTCTGAGGTATCCATGGATGAGCTTGAGCGCGCGCTTGCTGTTAACAACCCCGGCATCATGATCCTGCGATTCTCCAAGCTCACGGGCACAGTCAAAGTACGGGCATTGCAGAAAGTCAGCCATCGCGAGCTTAAGCGCGCTTTTTTGCCTTACAAAATCAGAAGGATTTATCATGACTTTCCCATCAGTAAGCATACCTCTGATTTCTAGCCTGGTTTATTCACGAATCTGCCTTTTTAGCCTGATGCTGAACCATCAG
>CAZVSL010000347.1:0-7006 GCA_964629935.1 uncultured Calditrichaceae bacterium
TTCTGAGACAAATAGCGTCGCAAGAGCCTTGACAAGACAGAGAACGTCTCGCTCCAGGCACTGTCTCCGATCGTGATTCTGGTTTTCATTTCAGATAAGAATCGCTCTTCAACCGGAATCGACTCGAGGGCTTTTGCTTTTTCTTCTGCTTCGCGTGCACGACGGCGGCGTATGAACCATACTACCGCAGCAGCCAGCAAGACCAACGCCAGCAAGAGCGCACCAATGACACCAAAAGTGCCATGGTCTCTTTCAGCCACAGGCGCTGTCACCTCAACTTCAATACGATTGGTAATAAGCCGATGAGTCTGGCCTGTTTCGCGATCCCGGTACTCGATGACAGTGCCATCCACATAAGCCATACCCAACTCTTTAGGCTGCAAAACGAACTCATGAGTCTTGACTGTCTTTTTGATACCCTTGACATCGCCAACCCAGTTTGCCGATGAATGACCCGTGAGATCGAAATTTGTCAGCTCCGGGTTCGGCACGCTTTCAACCTGGAAGCGACTCAAATCGCCGTGCCAGCTCACTTCAATGGTACAGATAACCTTCCTGTTTTGCGGCACCTGTGGGCGGTCAACCTTCACACTTGCTTTCACCTGACCGGCATATGCAGGCGTCTCTACAAGCACGCTATCGGCTTCCTGCGACAACGCACCGAAGGCACAGCCCAGAAGGGCAGAGGCAATGGAAATGGCTCGAAAAAGTCCCATCTTGACCTCAAAAAATTCGATCAAATATACTTAGGTCGAAAAATAAAGTTCCGGCGGGAAGATTGGTGCGCCAGAGAGCGCAGGCCAACAAAAAAGCCGAATTTCAATCACCTTCTGATTATGAGATTCGGCTTCTGACAGCAAATAAAAAAGTCTCAGTTTCCGGGCGCTTCTCCGTTCGATTGTTCTCCGAACAGATTTAACATTTGCTCATTGATATCTTCCCCTAAATGGTCGAGCTCCCATCTGACACTCTCAACAAGTTCGCTCTCCGGATGCAGCTCGAGGAATTCGTTGTAGGCGAGCCTCGCCTTATCGTAATCCTCGATATTGTTCGCATAAATAAAGCCGATCATGAAGCGGGATTGTGGCACGAAATCACTCTCCGGAAATTCGGAAATGAGCTCTTCGTGGCACGCGATCGCCTTGTAGAAATCGTTTTGATTGTTATAGTAGATGAACGCCGCTTTGCGCAAGGCATCGTCGGCGCGCTCATGCTCAGGATAGTTCCTGGCAAGCTTCTCATAAGCATGCAATGCTTCGTCAAAACTTTCTTCCTGCTCAAAAAGCTGGGCCTTGCTGAATAATTCTTCTGCAGTTTCTTTATCACCACAACTGGCGAACAAGGCCAATACAATCAGACCCGCACACATGGCAGCATACTTCATCTGAAATGTTCCTCCTGATAGTCTTCTAAGAAATAGACCCAATATAATACGATTAATAATGTTAAAATCAAGCAATTATTTCACGCACCGACGCCGACAGCTCATTTCTATAAAAAAAGCGGAACTTGTAAACAAGCTCCGCTTTCGCTCAAGTTTAGATTACATTGATATCGCCTTACTTTTTGGCGTTTTCATCATCGACGACCTCGAAATCCGCCTCTTCCACCTTCTCGTCTTTTTGGCCTTCGCCCGAGGAAGTCTGCTCGCCGCCTTCAGCCTGGCCGCCCGGTTGCTGATACATCTTGCTCGCCATCTGATTCCAGAGCTGGCTTAACGCTTCGGTAGCTGATTTCATCTCTTCGACATTATCATTCTTCAGCGCTTCCTTCACCCGACCAACTCCGGCTTCGAGCTTCGATTTGTCCTCGGAGCTGAGCTTTTCGCCCATCTCATTGATGTTCTTCTCAGTCTGATAGACCATCTGATCGGCCTGATTACGCACCTCAACAGACTCACGCTTTTTCTTATCTTCGGCAGCGTGGGATTTCGCATCCGTTTTCATGCGTTCGACTTCATCTTTAGAAAGTCCGGTAGAGGCTTCGATGCGAATTTTCTGCTCCTTGTTCGTCGCTTTGTCCTTGGCAGACACGTTCAGGATACCGTTGGCGTCGATGTCGAACGTCACTTCGATCTGTGGAATACCACGCGGCGCCGGTGGAATACCGTCCAGGATGAACTTGCCGAGCGACCGGTTATCGACGGCCATCTCACGCTCACCTTGCAGCACATGGATTTCGACCGAGGTTTGATTGTCCGCCGCAGTCGAGAAAATCTCGGACTTCTGAGTTGGTATCGTGGTGTTCGCCTCGATCAGTTTTGTGGTTACGCCCCCGAGCGTCTCGATACCAAGCGAGAGCGGACATACGTCCAGCAGCAACACATCTTTAACATCGCCGGCCAGGACGCCGCCCTGAATCGCTGCGCCGATTGCTACAACCTCATCGGGATTGACGCCTTTGTGCGGCTCTCTGCCAAACAATTCTTTGACGATCTCTTGAACTTTTGGCATTCTGGTTGAACCACCGACCAAAACGATCTCATCGATGTCGTTGGGGCTCAAACCCGCATCCTTGAGCGCTGTCTTGCATGGCTCAAGCGTTCTCTTGAACAGGTCGTCGCATAGCTGCTCGAACTTTGCTCTGGTGAGCGTCAGATTCAGATGCTTCGGACCTGAATCGGTGGCAGTGATGAACGGTAGATTGATATCGGTCTGTGCAACCGTCGAAAGCTCACATTTGGTTTTTTCGGCAGCTTCCTTCAGGCGCTGCAATGCCATTGCATCCTTCGACAGGTCGACGCCTTCCTGCTTCTTAAATTCGTCGACAATCCAATTGATAACACGCTGATCAAAGTCATCCCCACCGAGGTGCGTGTCACCATTAGTCGATTTCACCTCGAAGACGCCATCTCCGATCTCGAGGATGGAAATATCAAACGTACCGCCACCGAGGTCAAACACGGCTATCTTCTGGTCATGTTTTTTATCGAGGCCATAGGCGAGTGAGGCCGCAGTCGGCTCATTGATGATACGCTTTACCTCGAGACCTGCAATCTCTCCGGCCTCTTTGGTCGCCTGTCTTTGCGCGTCGTTGAAATAAGCCGGAACAGTGATAACGGCAGCCGACACTTTCTGGCCGAGATAATCTTCAGCGGTTTGCTTCATCTTTTGCAGGGTCATAGCAGAAATTTCCTGCGGCGTGTATTCTTTATCCTGAATCTTGACCTTCGCAACATCATTGGCGCCTTTAACAACCTCGTAAGGCACCTCTTTTATCTCATTGCTGACCTCGCCATAACGCCGGCCCATAAACCGTTTAATAGAAAAAATTGTGTTCTCAGGGTTTGTGATGGCCTGGCGTTTTGCCACCTGACCTACTAATCTTTCAGCATTCTTGGAAAAAGCGACTACGGATGGCGTTGTTCTTGCACCCTCGGCATTGGGAATGACGACTGGCTCGCCGCCCTCCATTACCGCCACACACGAGTTTGTCGTCCCCAGATCAATACCGATAATCTTACTCATGAGTCAACCTCCTTAGGTTCTCGATTCGCAAAAATTCTATGCATTTTTGTCCACTAATCATTTCAAACTTTTTTCGTTTCTACTTTTCCGCAAAGTCTATGCCATGCAAAAACCTGAATTACCAACCAGATTAATTGATTGTATATATTGCATTTACTAAACCCGGACGAATATGACTTAAAAAAATCTGACCTTACATTCTGCCACAGTTCTCTGTCAATATGACAAAAAGGCGTGATATTGACACGCCTTCTTCGTAAAATAAGAGTATACCGATTTGACTTAGCCCGAGCTCTATTTGTCGGTCACGTCCCTCTTCTCAGAAGAAGTTGAACCATTCTTCTTCTGTGAAGATGATTCCGAATTCTGGTTAGGTTTGGATGCTGATTTGCCATTGGAATTCTTGTAATCGGTGATATAGAACCCTGAGCCCTTGAAAATAAGCCCATTGCCGCCTCCGATCAGCCGTCTAACGCTGCCGTTGCATTTGGGGCAATTCTCCAGTGGAGCCGCCGTAATGCTTTGAAACTCTTCAAAACGATGTTCACACTCTCCACATAGATATTCGTATGTTGGCATCTCTCTTTTCCTTTAGATAGTTCAGGTAAATTCCCGATTATTCAGGCACTCTTAATGCAACAAAATGATTCGCCTGGCCGCGCTTGATTTGAAACAGGATAATCTGGCCTGCCTCAAACCGCTCAGCCGCCTCTTGAAACTCTCTTAAGTTACGCACAGGTTTCCTGTCCACTTCTGTAATCAGATCGCCAACACGCATGCCTTTCTCAGCCGCAACGCTATTTCTCTTGACATCCACGACCAGGACCCCTTCTTTGCCCTCGTGTCCGAAGCGTTCTGCCAACTCGGGCGTCAGATTAGACAAGTGCAGGCCTAGCTTGCCGGTCGTTCTGTCTTCTTCTATCGCAGGTCCGGCAGGGGTTTGAGTCGACCCGGGTCTTTGCTCAAGCTCGACTGTCAGCGTTCTTGGGGAACCGTCCCGAATGACCGTAAGCTCAACTTTATCGCCGGGCTTGTAAGAACCAATCATGTTTGTCAAGCTCTGGCTGTCATCAATCTTTTCACCATTAACTTTGACGATGACATCGTATTCCTGCAGGCCAGCCTTGTCCGCCGGTGTATCTTCCACAACCCGGGTCACAACTGCGCCTTTGTTGTCCTCGATTTTCAGCGCCTGGCTTAATTCAGCGTCAGGTGTTTCTATGAAAACGCCGAGGTATCCACGGAATACCTGACCGTGACTAATCAGATCATCCATCACCTGCCTGGCAAGATTAACAGGCACGGCAAAACCAATTCCGAGATTACCGCCCGTATTGCCGGCATAAATGGCCGTGTTGATGCCGATCAGCTCCCCACGAATATTGACCAGGGCGCCGCCGCTGTTGCCCGGATTGATAGCAGCATCAGTCTGAATGAAATCCTGGTATGTCAGCTCGCCACTTAAATTGAGTGTCCGTCCTTTGGCGCTGATAATGCCGGAGGTAACCGTGTGCTGCAGACGCAAATCGAATGGGCTGCCAATAGCCAAAACCCACTCGCCCACCTCGATGTCATCGGAATTACCTATGGCAATGGCTGGCAGGTCTGCCTTATCGATTTTGATCACTGCGATATCGGTTGCCGGGTCTGTGCCGATCACATCCGCAGAATACGGCTTCTGATCCAGCATGACGCTTATTTCGTCTGCATCCTTGATCACATGATAGTTTGTCAGAATATAGCCGTCAGTGGAGACGATGACCCCGGAACCGAGGCCGCGTTGCTTGTACTCCTGCTCTCCTGGCGGTGTCCGGAAAAATCGTCTGAAAAAATCATCATTATGAAAAAAGTTCGAAAAGGGGTCTCTTACTTTCACCACCTTTTCACTCGTGATGGAAACAACCGTGGGGGTGACTTTTTTCGCGATTTGCACAAAGGCCCGGCTGCTGGCCTCGATGTCAGATTCGGGCGCCGGCAGCGGTTGCGTGGTGTTGTTGAGTACGGAACCGGATTCGTCATCGGCAAAACCATTGCGGGTCAGGTCGAAATTTGACGCCAGCACCAGCCCAACAATGACACCAACAATAATTGAAAGCCCTGCGATCGTTGCTTTTTTGCTATTTTTCCCACCTTGAAGCATATCCTGCCTCCTATTGTCATCAATCCTATAAAAATACTGAATCAAACCTGATTATTGCGGGCAAAGTTCCAAAAGCACGTTAGCCACGTGTGTTTGAATCGTTATCCAGGAGCTTAATCTTTACATATTGGTCCCCTTGAACGCCGTTGCTTTTTATGCCCATACCTTTCAACCGAAAAGTTTTGCTCCTGGTGGTGTTTGGCGGAACATTGAGCTCAACAGTGTTACCATAGACTGTCTTCACCCTTATCTTTGTGCCTTTCCTGGCCTTGCGTCGGTCGAGCGGTATCTCGCATCGAATATCCATGCCATCAATACTAAAGAAACGATGCTTGCCTATCTTGATCGTTACGATCAAATCCCCCTGGGGCATACCAAAGGAGGCTTGCCGGCCATGGCCGCTTAGTCTCAATTTTTTTCCGTCTTCAGTCCCGGCGGGAATATTTAGTGAAAATTGCTTATCACCTTTTTCCGGGACTGTCAAGACTGTCTTGCCGCCAAGGACTGCCGTTTCAAAGGGAATTTCCAGTGTCTTATGAATATCGTTGGAGACTCTGGTCTTTTGGCCCTGGGTCGTGAAATCAGATGAACGGTCGAAAATCTGACCGAACAGATCGCCAAGTCCACCAAAACCAAAGAATTCATCCAGATTAAACTCACCCTGTCGGTAGGTACGCCGTCTGCCGCCCCCACGGGCCTGACTAAAAATGTCACTGAAATCAAAATCGAAGCCTGGTTGCTGAAAACCGCCGGCGTTGGAGCTGCGGCCAAAGCCGAATTTCCGCATTTGATCGTATTGCTGGCGCTTTCTGGAATCACTAAGCACGGCGTAGGCCTCTGAAATCTCCTTAAACCTGGCCTCTGCCGTTTTGTCGCCTGCATGGGCATCGGGATGGTTTTCCTTAGCTAAATTTCGGTAGGCCCGCTTGATAGTGGCAGCATCGGCTCCATCATCCACGCCCAGAATCTTGTAGTAGTCTTTGTGTGCCATGCAAACAGTCAGATAAGTCTGCCAAAAGGACGCATTTCGTCTCCTGGTATAGTAACTAAGCAATTGATATGCCAACAGTTAATTCTGCTGTCTTAGCCTTGAATTTGTTCAGGTATCTGTATTTCTGCACTAATTGACATAAAAAAAGCAGAGGCGTAACCTCTGCTTTTGAGCTCGTATAGCTTCACTCTTTCTAACCTGAAAAATTCACAAACTTCGCTCAATCTTGTAGTAAAGTTTCAACAAACATGGCCTTAGCGAAATAGTGACTGCTACGTGAAATTTTCAGTTAGCTCCGCTGTTGTTGAGCGGAGACTTTCCATACGCGCAACGCATTTTTGTGAATAAGTCGGGCGTCAAGGTAGGAACGCCGGTTGCCCGACGTCCCCCTTACAGATCCCGGCGTGC
>CAZVSL010000348.1:0-6978 GCA_964629935.1 uncultured Calditrichaceae bacterium
CTTCGTTGTTCCATTTAACCATAGAACTGTCAATGCCGCGAATAGCCAGGTTCATTTTTGCCAACCGCCAGGTGGTATGGTTGCTTTCCTGCCCGTAAATGGAAATATTGCTGACTTTACCCTGGTGGTTTTTAACAAACTTATCCGAATGCACAAACATACCGCCCGAACCGCAACAGGGGTCGAATACCCGTCCTTTGTAGGGTTCCAGCATTTCCACCAGCAATTCAACAACGGAACGCGGCGTATAGAATTGTCCGCCCTTCTTACCTTCGGCCAGCGCAAACTCACCAAGAAAATATTCAAACACCCGCCCGAGAAAATCGCCTTTGCCGTTGCCTTCATTCATTGAAAGGTTACTGATTAAATCAATCAGGCCGCCAAGATTGGTCGGGTCGAGATTGCCGCGGGCAAAGACTTTTGGCAGTACGTCTTTCAGGGAAGGATTATCCCGCTCGATGGCGTCCATGGCGTCATCCACATCCTTGCCGATTTCCGGGAGTTTTGCTCTTGACTGCAAATACGACCATCGGGCAGACGGCGGCACAAAGAAGACGTTTTCTGCTTTGTATTCGTCGCGGTCTTCGGGGTCGGCGCCGGCGTATTCGCCTGCACCGGATTTTAGCTTTTCGTGCAGTTCTTCAAAAGCATCGGAAATGTATTTGAGAAATATCAGTCCGAGAACAATATGCTTATATTCGGCCGCGTCGATGTTTTTGCGCAGTTTGTCAGCAGCTTTCCAGAGCTGTTTTTCGAGTGGTTCTTCTTTGTTGTTGTTCTTATTGTTGGCCATTTAGTTTTCCTGTATCGCTTTATATTAAAGGGTAGTTGTATAGCAATCGTTTAACCGGCAAAACCGCAAAAGGTGAATTTCGAATCAACCAAAAGCCGCGAGCGGTTTTGTCCGTGTTGAAACGACTGTTAGATGTAGCTATTTGCGTTTCTTTCGCTTTGACGCCGCTTTTCTTTTGTTCTTTAAAGCACGCGCCCTCTTGGCGGCTTGCTTTCTCTTATATTTGTCAAAGCCTTTTAGATCTTTAGTGGCTTGCGATTGTTCAGTTTTCAAATGAGATACTTCTTGTTCGAGCTGCGCTTGTTTCGCGGTTGCAATTAAGGCCGCCTGTCTCGCTAGCTGCAGTCCTGCCATCGGCCTTCTTGAAAGTGGGATGCGAGAGAGAATCGCGTCTGGCGATTCTCCATATTTTTCCGCAAGGTTTTTTTCATAGATTTGTCCTTCTTCCGCCATGTCAATTGTGCTTTGGTCGATTATACCTCCGAAAGCCTGAACCACACTTTTGTTTTCCAGAATATTCAGACCTGATTCTGCAATATTCCAGAGGATCGTCTCAAAAGCATCATCAGAATGAGGTGGGCTTAACGTGGCCGAAAATTTAATGAATGCTTCCGGCTGCCAAGTAATTCTCATACCGGGCTCAATGAGATTCAGGATGGAAGTGTTACTGATGAACCAAGATTGAGATCGCTGCCCTTTGTCAGCAAGAATATAATAGTCCCCGTGGCGCTCATTTTTAATAATGATTAACGCCTCTGCCTCAGGAAGCGCTTTTCGATTTGCCTCACTTTCCCCATGCTCCTGTCCCCAAGGAAACGACCTCCATTTTTCGACTATCGTTTGGATGCAAGCACGCCTGTCGGCAAAATCGTGATCGTGAAATCCAGGCCAACCTTCGTACGGAACTATTTCAATGCCTATTCTTTCAAGAGCATCTCTTACCGACTCAGCATCGGGATCGGTATGCTGAAATGTTGTAAACATGTAGGCGTCCCAATCACATGCATTACCAGAAGCTTGCCATCGGATAAAGCCTTGCATAAATTGATTAGACTTATGATATGGAGTGTCTCCTTCTGCTGCTGCTATTACATATGGTGAATCACAACCATACTGTTCAATTACTCGTTGGGCAAAATTCAAGTGACCGAGGGTTTCATCAAATAGTCTTTCCGTCGTAAATAGGCGGACGCCTAGGTTCGAAAGTGCCGAGAAACATCTTCTAAAAGATGAACACGTTGGTGCCGCAAGAGCGGCTGCCGGGATCTGCGCACTTGAATCGACTAGCCACACTGTATTTATGGCCTGACGTAATCTCTCACCGGCAACATCACCAAAGACGCCCAGCGCATGAAAGGCAAAAAAGCCTTGAGATAGCCTGCCTAGATAATCACGCTCTGCTGACTCTGAATTGATGAATGCATCAAGCAACACAGTACAGAAGGCCTGACGCTTGAGGTAGTCATCATAGCGTGCTGAAGCGTCGGTCAAAAATTCAACGATTGTGCTTGGTAGCGTCTGCTCACCACCGGTGGAAAAAAGGGTGGTTGCCAATGTCAAGCCGTTTTCACGAAAATATCCTATCAAGGAACTTTCCATATCCGCTGCAATTGCTTTGGTATCTTCATTAGAAAGCTGGGAATAAGATCGCTTTAGTCTCAATATTAGAGATTGAATAAACCTTTCTCTTACATGGGCAAATTTTTTCTTATCTAGTGCCGTTGTTTTGTCTACTGTCCTACTAAGTCTGTACTTTTCGCCAACCTGCTCTAGCAGACCTTCCTTGACCGCATTCTCTCCAAGAGTTGAAATAAAGTCGACGTCTAATGAGATTTCTTTGGGCCACCCAGCGTATTCTAGGACTTCTCTCAGTTCGAAGTCTTTTGACTTCGATAACTTTGGTAGAATAGCTTGTATCGCTGCCAATGTAATATCAATGCGCTTCTTCTCAATCGCCTTGGATGTTTCTAGCCTGTTATAAACAAAGAAACCGACCGCGCCGGCATCACTCTCGGAGGATTTCTGACAAATTTCAGAAATTCTAGATTTGATATGCACTGCTGTTCTGGGAGGAACGAATTTGTCCAAATGGTTTAGCAAAGAAGAAAGATTCCTGTGGTCTCCGCTTTTATTATCGTATGGAACAAGACGAATTCGATAATCCTCCAGGTACTTCTTTCTCTCCTCTAAATCAACATCTGAAGTTATCCAACAAATTGGCTGGGCTACCCCTGCCCCCTCCTTAGCGGCGTGAAGCACGTGCTTAATGTTTGGATCATTTATTGAATATCCTATTATTACAACTGGTTTCATCTGGAAGATGGATGTGAGCTTCGTGCGCCAATACTGCCATTGGTCACCTTCTCCAATTTCCTTGTATTGCTGTGTGGTTAGAATTAATCCTCTTTCTGATTTGAGGTCCCCATGCAATTTGAATATCGCGCCGGTTAAATCGGGCAATGCTTGGGCTAGACTGTCCTCCGTATTGTCGTACGTTCTGTACGCTTCGCCTAGTTCAGCTAGCTTTTTTTGAATTTCTTCATCAAAATTGGTAGTCAAGTAGACTGGTATTGGCCACTTAGCTAAAATCTTATATATCTCGCCGGAATTTACAGGTCTTAATCTCTGGTCTAGATACTGAATTAATCTTGGGCCTCCGACAATAGACTTTGCTCTTTCAAAGACACTAGGAAAATCGGCCGCGTCAAAGCAATTTTCGAGAGGGTTAATGTTTTCCGAGCTAGCCTCGGTGCGCACCAATTGTATCGCGTCCTCAGCGAGTTTTCGCCAAGTTGGATAGCCCATTTCGATTGAAGGACCACTTCCAATTAAGAGCCAAGCTTTACCAGATTTTAAATAATCAATAAGTATGCTGTCCATGTTGATATCATCTTAATTTTGATCAAAAGACTGAAATTCAAAAAAGACTGCGAGTTGCCCGTCCTTTCTGCCACTAACGGCGCAAATCAGTGGCGCGAAACATTAGGGCACGATACCTCGCATTACCACAGAACCTCGATACATCTCCAGCCATCGAAAAACCACCGCGCTGTTTCGCGTCCACTGAATTTGCTTGTTAGGAGTTTGGTCTGACCACAACATTTCAGTTACCATTTTCTAATCGACTTAGTGCGGCTTGCGACAGTTTGGCTATGCGAGTATCGCCGTCGGTCACTGCTTTTCTTAGCGCTGCACCGGCTTCTTCAGTTCCAATGTGTTCAAGTGCTCTTACGGCAGCATACTTTGTTTCATAATGGGGTGATTCCACAAGAGCTTCCAAGAATGGACTGGCTGTTTTGACTGGCGATTCATCAATACAACGCAGCATAAATTCAATTTGACTCTCATCACTTAGGCCAGTTTTAAGTACTCTCCGCATAAAATCTTCAAATATCGAAGGATTTGTTAGCCCAATGGCTAATAAGGTTATCTCGTGCCACCATTGATTATCAAAGTTTTCAACAAGTATATCGATTCTATGTTCATTCCGAATTTGCTCCGCAGCAAGATATTCTTGAAAACTACGATGTGTAAAAACGAACTTGCCATTTGTTGATTTCATAATTCCACATCTTTCCACCCAATCGTTCAAAACTAATTGGGCATCTATCGTGTCTGTCATTTCTGATAACCTGGATTCTAATAAAGCAATCAATTCTTGGCTATCAATATGTGTGCGACCTTCAGAATGTATTCGCAAGGCTATGGGCTGAAGCAGTTGTCGAGCTTGGTGAGCAGAAAGCAAAACATCTATTCCTTTCACCTTGTCTCTGCGTTCCAACAAAACATTAATACTTTCATTGTAAAGTTCGACCCTTCTTTGCGGTAATGCACGACGATCGCGGTGTACTAACGCGACAATTTGCAGCATTAACGGATTTACTGCTAGCTCCTTAAGTGTTGGACTTCCTTCTATACTTCTGAGCAATACTTCGGCTTCCAATTGAGCTCTTTTATGCCAATGCTTGTCGTCTTCATTTATATGCTTTTCTACTGCAGTCAACCAATGACGTATAAATTGTTCAATCTGCTGTGTGTCGAAGGGGAGAATTTCGAGCCGCAAATAATTCCCTTTTAGTACAGTATCTTCAAGATAACCTGAAAAGCGCGTGGTAATTATAACTGGACATTTTGGAAAAGTGAGGTGCACGTTAAAATGTATCCAATTGATAACATCAAGACGACGTTCTTCATTCAACACTTCATCCAATCCGTCAAAAATTAGAATAGCTTTTCCACTTCGCAAATGAGCTAGAAAAAAATTCTCATTCAATCCCAAGTGAGCCATTTGTATTGGAGCAAGAATATTCTGAACAATTTCTTTCTTCGGATCGACATTGCGTAATCTAATGAAAATCGGTAACAAAGGTTTAGAAACTTCGAGTTTCCCATCTGATTTGCCTTCTGCAAAACGAAGCGCTACATGCTTTGCCAAAGTTGTTTTACCGCTTCCTGGCTGTCCCAGAATTATTGTCCCGTCGTAATTTCGATTTACAGCAAAGTGCATCGCCTCTTCCACCGTAAGTACATTTTCAGAATTTTGTGCAGGTTCTCGCAAAGCGTCAACTTCCTGTCCTGCCCGTTCGATATCGACCATACGAACCTTAAGAGGTACATAGACTTCCTGTAATCGAATTGGAATTCTTAAATTGGTCTCAAATTCTGTTACAGGCAAATGTTGGAACGCCGATTTTACATAATTCAAATACTGACTAACGTCACTGGCTTTGAAAGTATCGACCTTAGCAGATTCCTTCAAGTCCTTCTTCTTATAACGATGGGCATATACAGAGACAATAAGCGCCATAAATCCAACAATGATGGAAGATAACATAACTATGAAATCGATGTTTTTCACGAATTCATCAAGATTCATTTTTCGTTATCTCCCGCCAGTATACATAATCCGCTTACAAAAAATGCTATGATGAAAGTGATTAGTGTGGGGTATTCCATTGATGAGTTTGCTGCTTTTCCTGAAATCAAAATGTTGGCAATAGCCCCATACCAAATAGAAATTATTAGCAATAATACTGTTGAGAGACCTGCCAACAATATCTGAAAAATCTTCTTTACGCTATTGGACGCTACAATTTCTCCAATTCCATTAGCAAGTAAGGCGACCGATATGAGTTGTAGTTCACCTCTTGAGATTAATGAAATTAGCGACGGATTCGTTGAGTTAAGATGCAGGATGATATAGATAGAAAAAAGTGGGACTATAGATACGATTACAGAGAACAGGAGCCATTTTAGTAATTTTTCCACCATACTATATCATCAAGCAATTGTGAATCGAGATTACCTTGCTGTACACTCCTAACATATTACTATTAGCTTGACCTAACCACCATTCTTGTTTCCAATATTAGAAACAAATGTCCAATAATAGAAAACATGTCTACTATTAGAAACGCCAACGTTTCTATTATTGGAAACATCTGTCCTTCATCAAAATCATGCTCGCGCAATCCTGTCGCCCAATACCCTTTTCACGCCATGTGTCTTTCCCCGCAAACCGCTATCGCTGTCAGATGAAATGATGCTCGAAATATGAAATATCGGGTTCAGGGGGTGTGAAAAACTAAATTGGTAAAACCTTCAGAAATGTTTGTTGTTTTTCTTCACGTTAGCGCTATGTGAAATTCCAGGTTATTTGTTCACACCCCCTGAAAGCTATGGGATAAAGAAAGCTACCCATCCGCCCGCAAAAAAGCAACCACTGATTTGTGAGAAACTGCCATGAATGGCTCATCCTGAGCATGATGTCCGTGAATTGGACAGGATAGCAGGATTTTCCGGATTTTGAAGCAGACAACTTGAAAATCTTGTAATCTTGTGAATCCTGTATATCCTGTCCAAAATGTTTTGCCGAAAAATGACAACCGTCGACTTGTTACCGCAAAAGCATCATCTTCCTCGTCTCCACAAATTCACCCGCCCGAATCTTGTAGAAATACGCCCCGCTGGGCAAATCCCGCGCCTGAAATTCCACGCCGTGGTCGCCGGCGCTCATACGCTCATCTGCGAGCGTGATGATCTTGCGGCCGAGCAGATTGAAAACTTCCAGCAGCACGTGCGCCTCAGTGGCCAGAGAAAAGGTGATGCGCGTGGTCGGGTTGAACGGATTGGGATAATTCTGGCTCAGGGCAAATGTCAGCCGAACTGCGCCGCCTGCTGCGGGA
>CAZVSL010000349.1:0-6969 GCA_964629935.1 uncultured Calditrichaceae bacterium
TGCATCGGAACGGCTACCCGTATTGCGAATCAGCGAGATATCGCCCGCAGCCTGGCCGATGACCATGTCGGCATCGCCATCGTCATCGATATCCACAAACGCCGGCGCCGTCACCTGCTTGACAGAAATCGAGGCAAATTCCTTGCTGGCCAGGGTAAACCGGGGTTCCCGAACAGACCCTTCGTTTTCGTAGAGATAAACGGATCGTTCCTGATTGCCGACAAACAAATCCGGGTCGCCATCATCGTCATAGTCATGCCACGCCGGAAACGCAAGCGAGCCGACATCGATGCCGAAGTACTTTTCTGACGCCAGCTCCCACTCGGGTTTCTCATGCGGGCTTACGTTTTTGTAAACAGCCAATTGTCCTTCGATATCGCCGATGGTCAGATCCAGGTCGCCGTCGCCGTCGATGTCATGGAAAGCCGGCGCTGCGCTGCCTTTCACTTTTATGCCGCGGCCGGCGCTGTCTTGCAGCAAACCGGCATATTGCCATATCGTGCGGTGGCCTTCGCTGTCGTTGCGATACAGGATCAGGTTGCCATCATAGTCCCCGAGGATCATATCCGCATCGCCGTCGCCGTCATAATCCATGAAGGCTGGCGAGCTGTTTTCGCCCACGTCGATGCTCGCATAGTCGCCGTCTGCCAGCCGCAGATGCGGATTTGATTTCGAGCCTTCGTTGCGAAAGAAGCGCAGCGTGCCCTCGTAGGTTCCGACGAACATGTCCTGATCGCCGTCATTGTCAATATCAACAAACGCCGGACGGGATAGACCAAAGCCGCCGGTATAGGCATTTGGGTGAAATGCGCCGTTCACCTGTGCGCCAAATTCCTGCTGCCACGCCGGCGCCAGATGCAGAATAGCGCGGTCAAGATAAACCCGCGCTTCTGCGCTGGTCCGGCTTGCATACATAAAGCCGATCCAGACCTGCTGCGACGCCCTGGTGAATGCGTTATTGTCGCGCAGTCTTTCGTTGACAAATTGCCAGCCGCCGCTGGCGCTGGCTGTTCCGACGCCATGGAAGCGGTCGCCATCGGTTGAGATACCCCAAAAAAACACACCCTCGTTTGATTTCGAATAATAAAAGTTAAGCGCGGGATCGTCGAGATCAGAGCTATCAAATGGTCCGGCCACAAGCCAGGAGACCTGTAGCTGGTCCTGGCCGTCATGTTTGCTGCTGTCCGGTGACGCGCCGCTGGTCACAGAATGGTTGCCGGACATAGAATTTTTGTTCGTAAGCCGCCAGGCCGCTGCCGGGGCGTTGGAAACAATCTGCCAGAAAGGCGCAGGAAACATGCGTTCAAAGTCATCACGGAAGAAAAAGTGACGGTTTGCGCCAGGGCTGCGCGCTGAACCTTTGTCCAAATTCGAGGCGACCACGCCCTTCTGCCTCTGTTCTGACAAACTCACCGTCGTGGCCAAGAACTGCTGCTCTTGCGGCAGTTGTCGATATGAGCGCAGACGACCGTGAACTCTCATTTCGATATCGGACAGTAATTTACGCGTTTCAGCGCCCATCTCCACGGCAAACAACGGTGTTGAAAACAGGGCGGCGACGAAGAACAAACCAAACACTATGGTTCGAGATATCATACTTTAGTCTCGGAAGTATTACTTTAAATAATTTAGATCATGCTTTGACCGACCCTGACACAGGGGCAGGCGTGCTACAAGTTGTATTTCTTAATCTTGTAGCGCATGGTGCGCAGGCTGATGTCGAGCTTCTTTGCGGCAACGGACTTGTTGCCGTCTGACTGGTCGATGGCCTGGCTCAAAATGATACGCTCGGCTGCTTCGATTTTGTCTTTGAAAGTCGGGCCGCTATTGTTGAGAAAGTCTGGTTTCGAGCCTTTCAGGCGCCGATTCAGGAGTCCGAAAGGCAGATGCTCGGGCAAGATAGTTGTGCCTTCGCCCAGAACAATAGCATTTTCCACTGCGTTCTGCAGCTCGCGAACATTGCCTGGCCAGCCATATTCGAGACAAACCTGCATGGTCTCTTCCGTGATAGCAGGGGGTGGCAAGTTGTTGGCCATGCTAAACTTACGTACAAAATGTTCGAGCAGCAAAGGAATGTCTTCCTTGCGGTCGCGCAGTGACGGCAGCATCATCGGGATGACATTTAAGCGGTAATACAAATCTTCCCGAAAGCGGCCTTCTTCTATAGCCTTCTCAAGGTCGCGATTGGTCGCAGTGATAACGCGCACATCGACGTTCACAGGCTCACTGCCGCCCAGGCGCGCGATCTGGCGCTCCTGCAGCACGCGCAGCAATTTGACCTGAACGCTTTCAGAAATATCACCGATCTCATCCAGAAAAATGGTACCGCCATCGGCCAGCTCAAACCGGCCTTTCTTCTGATTGTCGGCTCCTGTAAATGCGCCCTTTTCATAACCAAAAAGCTCGCTTTCCAACAGTGTTTCCGGAAAGGACGCGCAACTTATCTCTATCAGCGGTTTGCCGGCGCGCGGGCTGTTGTAGTGAATGGCGCGCGCTACCAGCTCTTTGCCGGTGCCGCTCTCACCTCTGATCAAGATCGTCGATTGCGTCTTGGCTACCTTGACGATGGTGCTGAATATTTGCTCCATCGCCTGGCTCTTGCCGATAATATTCTCAAAACTATAGGTCGTCTCAACTTGCTTCCTGAGCTGCAGATTCTCCCGCTGCAAATTTTGCTCACCGATAGCCTTTTCCAGAATGACAAACAGCTCATCCAGATCGAGGGGCTTGGTGAGGTATTCGTAGACGCCTTTCTTCATCGCTTCAACCGCATCCTTGACGGAGCTGTAGGCGGTCATGACGATGGTTTTGAGCTCGGGCGCGATGGGCAGTGAGCGCTCATACAACTCCATCCCGCTCATCTGCGGCATTTTCAAATCCGTGAGCAGGATATCGAAGGAATCACTCTGCAAGGATTTCAGCGCCTTGTTGCCTGAATCCACGCCTACAGCGTCATAACCTTCTTGCTCCAGGATTTCCATCAGGCCAGAGAGGGTATTGCGGTCGTCTTCAACTATAAGAATGCGTGCCATAGCCATTAAACCAACTTCTACTGCGAAAAGACTCCATTACCGGTCTTAATGTTCCAGGATCTCAGGGTTTACGAGGTTCCGAACCGGCTTGCCGGACAAATAGTCGGCCACTGCCTCAGCAACTTCTACAGCCACTCTCTCTTGCGCATCAATGGTGCTGGCGCCAAGATGGGGTGTGGTGATCACGTTTTTTAGTCTGATGAGATCATCAAATTGCGGCGGTTCGGTTTCGAAAACATCGAGGGCCGCACCGGCAATCTTGCCCGCTTGCAATGCCCGGTACAAAGCCTGCTCGTCGACCACGCCGCCGCGGGCCACATTGATGATGCGCAAATTTCGGTTGCAGCGCTCGAATTGTGCATCCGAAATCATGTGGCGGGTCTGGTCATTGAACGGCAGATGCAGCGTCAGGAAGTCGCACGTGCGCAGCATGTCCGCCACCTCAAGCTGCATCACAGCGGCAGCTTCAAAATCTGAGGCAGACAGAAAGGGATCGTATGCGGCGACGCGCATTGCAAACGCCTGTGCTCGTTTTGCCACTTCTCTGCCGATCTTGCCGAAGCCAACGATTCCCAGCTTCTTGCCATGCAGCTCCACGCCGACAAATTCGCTGCGCTGCCACTTTCCTTCCTGCATGGAAAGATGGGCGGCGGGTATCTGGCGGGCCAGCGCAATCATCAGGGCAAATGTGTGCTCGGCTGCCGAGATGGTATTGCCGCCGCGGGAATTGACCACGGCAATGCCTTTCTCCGTCGCTTTGCCGACATCGATGTTATCTACGCCGGCGCCGGCGCGTCCGATTATTTTCAGGTTCGAGGCGCGTGCGAGCACATCCGCTGTCACCTTCGTAGCGCTTCTCACAATCAAGCCGTGATAGTTTGCTATTTCCGCGGCAAGCTCATCGGGCGGCATGCCGGGATTATAGTTCACGTCCACATTGCGTTGCTGCAAATGCGCAGCGCCGACTTGCGCCACTGCATCAGAAATCAAAACTTTGTGTGTCATCAATGCTTCCCATTCCTTGTTTTTGACAAGCCGCTAGCTTTTGTCCATAAAAACCCGTTGTACTGCAGATACACCTGCGCCGCGCCCGAACTTCCAGTCAAAATCCTGCAAAGCGAATTCCAGTGCGGAGGCCATCGCGACCATATCGAGCGCGTCATAGTAGCCCATGTGGGCAATGCGAAAAATCTTGCCTTTGAGTTGTGATTGGCCGCCGGCGACCGTGATGCCGTATTGCTCGCGCAGATGGCGCACAAATTTCAAGCCGTCGATGGCATCGGGAACTTTGACAGCGGTGAGCGAGTCAGACGGCGACTTTGCAAACAGCTCGAGGTTGAGCGCCAACACGCCTTGCCGGGTGGCATGCGCCAGCAGAGCATAGGTCTGCCACATGTTCTCCAGGCCCTTTTCCTTGATCATGTGCAACGCTTCCCGCAGGCCAATAAACAAAGTAATAGCCGGCGTCCAGGCCGTGGTTGAGTTTAGCTGTGCGGCCTTTTCTTTCTTAAAATCGAAGTAGAACTTGGGCAGGTCTGAGCTTTGCACGCGCTCCCAGGCGCGTTTGCTGAGCGCTACCACTGCCAGCCCGGGCGGCAGCATCAAGCCTTTTTGTGAGCCGGTGACGGCAATATCGATGCCCCATTCATCCATTTTGAACGGCAAGACGCCCGCAGATGTAATCGAATCTACCACAAGAATGGCGTCCGAGTTCGAATGAACGACTTTCGAAATGGTTTCGATATCCGCGGCGACACCCGTCGAGGTCTCGCTGTGGGTAACGAACACCGCCGCAGTCTTTGGATTCTGCCTGAGATAGTCGGCAATGCGCTGCGGGTCCACGGCTTCGCCCCAGGGCACTTCGATGGTGTGCGTATCGACTCCGAAGGTCTGACACATCTTTCCCCAGCGCTCTCCGAACTTGCCGCCCGAAACCGTCAGCACCTGGTCATTGCGGCTGAGCAGGTTGACCACACAAGCCTCCATCGCGCCGGTGCCCGACGAGGTCAGGGTTAGCACCTCGCCTTCGGTTTGAAAGAAGTATTTCAAATCTGCGATGACCTCATCAAACATCTGTTTAAAAGCGGCGCCGCGATGATGGATGAGCGAGTTTGACATCGCCACCTGCACGCGCTCAGGCACCTGAGTTGGGCCGGGTGTGAACAATCGTGGTCGCATAGTTACTCCACTAAGTTGAGAATGTCACGGGATAACTCCCGCTTGCCAGCTCCGCTAACAGCGGAAAATGGCACAATTCTGTCATTCAAAAACGGTTTCAGCTCAGCCTCGAGTTTTTGGATATTGCTTTTCAGAGCCGACTTCGAGAGTTTATCAGCCTTGGTCGCCACAACGATGACGGTACGATCGAGGCTGTGTAGCCATTCCAGGAGCTGCAAGTCCAGAGGCGTTGCTCCGATGCGACAATCGATGATTGAAATCACGCCCTTCAAATACTTACTTCGCGTCAGGTAGCCTTCTATAAGCTCCTGCCAACGCAATCGTTCTTGCTGCGGTACTTTGGCGAAGCCGTAGCCTGGCAAGTCAACAAAATAATAGCGATGATTGACGCGAAAATAGTTAAGCTGGCGGGTCTTGCCGGGGGTCGAGCTGGTCTTCGCCATTTTCTTGCGGTTGAGCAGGCAATTGATCAAACTGGATTTACCGACATTTGAGCGGCCGGCGAAGGCGACTTCGTTTAGCCTCTCCTTCGGAATGTGATCCACACTGACAACACTTTTGACAAACTCGACAGAGGTTATTTTCATAATTCAGGCACATGATCAGACAAACACTGTATCCAAGACCTCAGTCATGCGCTTAACCGAAATGACGTTTAAACCCTTGCGCACCTTTTCGTTGATCTCAGTCAATTCCCGTTCATTCTCTCGAGGAATAATTACGTTTTCTATGCCAAACCGTTTTGCCGCCAACAGCTTTTCGTTAAGGCCGCCGATCGGCAGTACATTGCCGCGCAAGGTGAGCTCGCCCGTAAGCGCCAGGTCCCGGCGCACGCGTTTTCCGGTCAATGCCGAGATAAGCGCAATGGCTATGGTGATGCCGGCAGAGGGGCCATCCTTCGGCGTCGCACCCTCCGGAACGTGAATGTGGATATCCTTCTCTTTCCAGAATTCACCTTTGATCCCCAGGATGTCTGCATTGGTGCGCGCAAAAGACAGGGCTGCCCTGGCGGATTCCTGCATAACATCACCGAGTTTGCCGGTCAGGGAAAGATTGCCTTTACCTGGCATGAGATTCACCTCCACCTGCAGGACATCGCCGCCATACTGAGTCCATGCCAATCCCAACGCAGCGCCCAGCATATTCTCCTGCTCCAGCATCCGGTCTCTGTATTTGGCCACGCCAAGGTATTTCTGCAAGCTGTCTTCAGTGATCGTTGTGGTTTCCGATTTGCCGCTTTGCACGATCTCCTTTGCGACTTTCCGGCATACGTTCGCCAATTCGCGCTCCAGGTTCCGAACTCCGGCCTCGCGCGTATATTCCCGAACCACAGTCAGGATTGCCGGGTTCTCGAACTTGATCTGATTTTTTTTCAGGCCGTGCTGCTTCAACAATTTCGGAATGAGAAAATGTTTTGCAATCTCGAGCTTGTCGTGTTCATGGTAGCCCGGAAGATTGATTACCTCCATACGGTCGCGTAAGGGCTCCGGGATTTGGCTCTCAAGATTTGCTGTGGTGATAAACAGGACCTGTGACAGGTCATAATCTACTTCGAGATAGTGGTCATTAAAAGCTTTGTTTTGCTCCGGATCCAGCACTTCGAGCAGTGCAGACGAGGGGTCGCCACGGAAATCCATGCTCATTTTGTCAACTTCGTCCAGCAGAAAGACGGGGTTGACCGTCTTTGCTTTACGCAGACTCTGGATGATCTTGCCGGGCATCGAACCGATGTATGTTCGGCGGTGGCCCCGGATTTCAG
>CAZVSL010000350.1:0-4988 GCA_964629935.1 uncultured Calditrichaceae bacterium
CTACTCGAGCCGGACAAGATTTGTACAGGAAACGGCAAAAAAGATCGCTGAAATCATCATGAGTACCATCAAAATGGGCGACCGTTGCTCTGTGGCGTTGGCCGGCGGCAACACGCCAAGAGATGTCTATGCGCGCCTGGCTTCGCCGGCATTTCGGGATCTGATTCAGTGGGATAAGATTGACCTGTTTTGGGGCGACGAACGTATGGTGCCGTCCAATCATCAGGATAGCAATTATGCCATGGTGGCGCAGGCTCTGCTGCAGCACGTTTCCATACCGGAGGAAAATGTGCATCGTATCAAAGGGGAGCTTGAGCCGGAAAAGGCGGCGAATGAGTACGCTGATGTCATCGCTGAGAGATTGTCGTCGCCGCCGCGCTTTGATCTGGTTTTGTTGGGCCTGGGCACGGATGGCCATACCGCTTCACTGTTTCCCGGCCACCCGGCGCTGCAGGAACATACGAAGCCGGCAATCGCCGGATACGTGCCGAAGTCAGATGCCTGGCGCGTTACCTTGACTCTGCCGGTCCTGAATAATGCCCGAGAAGTTGTTTTTATGGTCTCGGGAGAGGACAAAGCGGAAATGGTGAAAAAAGTGGTGTATGAAAGCTGCGTCGATGCCGACCTGCCGGCCTCCCTCGTGCGGCCCGACAAAGGCATCGTACGCTGGATGATGGACGCCGAAGCGGCTCGCTTATAGTGACAAAAGCCAGGATCATCTACAACGTGGCATAATACGCCTCGAAATCATTTGAAGCGGTGGTGTAGCTGTTCACGCTAAGGGTGACCCGGGCAAGCCAGAGAATTTAGCTGCTTCTGGCGTCGAATTGCGAACGGAGCTGGCGTTGCGTACTGCCAGATGAGACATAACCATAATCTAAAGTTGCACTTGAAAGGAGATTCATAAACCATGAAGCGATTTCTACTATTAATTCTACCCGTACTGCTTTTGGCCTGTGGTGGAGAAAATGGAAAAGCAGAATTGACGAAAGAAGAATATCTGGAGAATGTCAAAAACAAGGTGCTCAAAGTCGAAGGGGACATTGTCGCATTGAGGCAGCGTGCTGATCAGGTGCTGACCGAGAACAGGGCTGAGTTTGAGGCTCAGATCGACTCGTTGGCAAAAATGGAGGATGCTGTCGAACAGAAAATAGAGACGTACAGAGAGCAGGATGCCAGCCTGCATCAAATGAAGACTACCCTCGATTCGATGGTGCAGGAGCTCGAGCAGCAGTACGCCCGCACGCGCGATTGGTAGCCTGTTGCTTCGATTTAAACAATAGTACTCTCTGGCATGACTTACAAAGAGATAGTATAATGCGAAAAACATTCAAAACCATGGATGAATTCCTGCAGCATATCCGGCAATTCCATTCTGACCTGAGCGATTATTATGCTAGATTGAGCAACAAGGCGGAAAAAACGCGGGTCAAGATGCTGCTGGGGTATATCAGCGACCACGCCCGCGATTTGGAGCAAAATCTGGAAGAATACCAGGAGCAAGCCCCGGGGCAGGTGCTCGACGTCTGGTTTCAGTATCTGCCTGAGCTTGAAAAGCTGGAACAAAGCCTGCGCGTTGAATTAAAGCCTGATATGTCTGTTGATGATGTGGTTGAGACCGCTACCCATTTTGGTGATGCCTTGTTACACATGTATGAGCAGGTGGTTGAGCGCAGCCAAAACGAGCAGGTGGCCGAGGTGTTCAAGCAGTTGCTGGAAAAGAAAAAAGAAGAGAAGAAGCGCCTGGTCAAGGACGTAACCATGCTCAAAGACGTGTGAACAAGGGGAGACATAAGATGTGAACGAATGGTGCAATTCAGGCCCAACAAAGGAGTGAGCAGAATATGAGATTACGCGACAAAAAGATAGCCATTTTTATCGAAGATATTTACGAAGACCTGGAATTTTGGTACCCATATTACCGCATGCGCGAAGAGGGGGCGGCCGTAACCGTCATCGGTTCCGGCAAGCAGAACTACAGCGGCAAGAATGGTGTGCCTGCACGCCAGGATATCGGCATCGGGGACGCCGCTGCGGAGGACTTTGATGCGCTTATCATCCCCGGCGGTTATTCGCCTGACCGTATGCGCCGCACACCAGCCATGGTCGAGTTCGTCAGGAAAATGGACGAACAGGGCAAGATTGTGGCCGCGATTTGTCACGCCGGCTGGCTGCTGGCCTCAGCAAGTGTTGTGAATGGCCGGCGCGTCACCAGTTTCTTTTCTATCAAGGATGATATGATAAATGCTGGCGCGGATTGGGTGGACAAGGAAGTCGTGCAGGCAGAGAATATCATCACCTCCCGCCAACCTGATGACCTGCCGGCATTTTGCCGCGCAATAATCGAGTCCGTGGGTTCAGTCTGAAAAACCGCTGTATCGGCTTTCAATTCTGTACAACAATAGAAACAACCACAGGTGAACAAAATGGCGTATCAGCCCATAGAAAACTACGGCGTGATCGGAGATATGAGAACGGCAGCGCTTGTCGGCATCGATGGCTCCGTTGACTGGTTGTGTTTCCCGAATTTCAATTCGCCGAGCGTGTTCGCCGCCATTCTGGATGAGCGCAAGGGCGGCAGGTTCAAAATCAGTCCTGTGTCCGAAAATACTTCTTACAAGCAGTTTTACTGGCCGGATACGAATGTTTTGGTTACGAGATTCCATGCCAAAGATGGTGTGGGTGAAGTAACGGACTTCATGACCGTGGATCAGGCGGGCGAAGCAAACAAGCTGCATCAGTTGATCAGGCGCGTCAGTGCGGTGCAAGGTGATATCAAGTTTCGTATGCAATGCTCTCCGGCTTTTAATTATGCCAGAGATGCTCACGAAACAGAGATCACGGAAAATGGCTGCTGCTTCCGTTCACCTGAGCTAAGCCTTGGGTTATCGACAAACGCAGAGCTTCAAAAGACAGATATGGGCGTCGTGTCAGATTTTACGTTGCACCGGGGTGAGTCCATCTCCTTTGTTCTACAGATAATTGACAAAGATTCCGATTGTCTCGCCCCCATGCCTGAAAAGCTCGTCGAAGAGCTCTTCAGAAAGACCGTTTATTATTGGCGCAACTGGGTATCGCACTGTACCTATGAAGGTCGGTGGCGTGAAATTGTATACCGCTCTGCCCTTGTGCTCAAACTCCTGACCTTTGAACCGACCGGCGCCGTCATTGCTGCGCCCACTTGTGGTTTGCCTACAGAAATAGGCGGCGAGCGGAATTTCGACTATCGCTATACCTGGCTGCGCGATGCTGCATTCACGCTTTATGCGTTTATGAGAATCGGTTTCACCGATGAGGCCATGGCCTTTATGGGTTGGTTGGAGCAGCGTTTCACGGACCTGTCAGATGAGGAGAACCTGCAGATCATGTATGGCATCGACGGGCAAAAGGATTTGACGGAGGAGGTGCTTGATCATCTGGAAGGTCACAAAAAATCCTCGCCCATAACAATAGGCAACCGTGCTTTCGATCAATTCCAACTGGATATCTATGGCGATTTGATGGATTCCATCTATCTGTTCAACAAGTATGGCACGCCGGTGTCATCCGGTTTGTGGCAGCAGGTCCGGCATCTGCTCAATTGGGTTTGCAAGAACTGGACGCGAAAGGACCGCGGTATCTGGGAATTTCGCCGGGAGCCGCAGCACTTCGTGTTTTCCAAGCTGATGTGCTGGGTTGCCCTTGACCGCGGCATTAGACTGGCCTCGAAGCGCTCCTTCCCCGCGGACTATGACCACTGGATGAAAGCGCGTGACGCCATCTACGAAGAAATCATGACCAAAGGCTGGAATAAAAAGCGGCAGGCATTCGTGCAGTATTATGGCAGCGACGCCCTGGACGCCTCCAATCTCATGATGCCGATGGTGTTCTTTGTCTCTGCCACCGACCCAAAGATGCTCAAGACCATTGACGCCACGCGTATGGCGCCGGAGGACGGCGGACTGGTCTCAGACAGTCTGGTCAATCGTTATGATCTCAGCAAGGAAGACGACGGCCTTAAGGGCAAAGAAGGGACGTTCAACATTTGTACATTCTGGCTGGTGGAAGCGCTGACACGCGCCGGCAGATATGATCATCGACGGTTAGATGAGGCTCAGTTACTTTTCGAGAAAATGCTGGCCTATTCAAACCATGTCGGTCTCTACTCCGAGCAGATCGGCTCGAGCGGCGAAGCGCTCGGCAACTTTCCGCAAGGCTATACGCACCTGTCGCTGATCAGCGCGGCGTATAATCTGGATCGTGTGTTGCGGGAGGTGTGACACACTAACTTTGATTCTTCCGCTGTTGTGGCTTGAAACACTCTCTCAAAGGTGGTCGCTATTCTTGCTGCCGGTGCGGCCCATTCCTGCCTGTTTTTCAGTCTCTTACGTGGCACAATAGTTGTTAAAAAACGCATGCGTTTGTCCGGTTAGTTAAACTTTGGTCGATTTTCTTGCAATTCCTGTTGCAGATCGATATTTTCAGCCGGACAGGTTTCGCTTTAACGACTAGGAAGAGTTTTCGAACACAACATGCAGAGGTGGCAACAAAATGAAAGGCGTCATATTAGCAGGCGGATTAGGCACACGACTCTATCCACTCACGAAGATAACCAACAAGCATTTGCTCCCGATCTACGACAGGCCGATGATCTTTTATCCACTGCAGACGCTGGTAGAAGCGGGCATCGATGACATTTTGCTCGTGACAGGCGGCAACAATGCCGGCGACTTTTTACGCCTGCTTGGCAATGGCAAAGAATTCGGCTTGCGCCATCTGAACTATACCTATCAGGAGGGTGAAGGTGGTATTGCCGAGGCGCTGAGTCTGGCCGAATACTTCAGCGACGGCGAGCAGGTTGTTGTAATTCTGGGAGACAACATAATCGAAAAGAATATCAAGCGAGCTGTAGATAATTTCAGAGAGCAGGGCGCCGGCGCCAAAATTCTGCTAAAGGAAGTAACTGATCCCTGGCGGTTTGGTGTTGCAGAGCTGCAGGGCAACAAGGT
>CAZVSL010000350.1:4998-6962 GCA_964629935.1 uncultured Calditrichaceae bacterium
GACCGGGATTTATATGTATGACTCGCATGTGTTTGATTTTATCAAAGGCCTGAAACCTTCGGAACGGGGTGAATTGGAGATCACCGACGTGAACAACATGTATATCGAAAAAGGCAATATGACCTACGAGACGCTGGATGGGTGGTGGACCGACGCCGGTACGTTTGAGTCTCTTTATCGCGCCAATTCACTTGCCGCCACCAAGAAACAGGCGCGATAAACGAAAATAAATATTGAACTGCACTAAAGATTCGTCTCCAGCACGACGTTTATAAGACATAAAACGGATTTTAGTGTCTATTCTTTGGAGGCAGTTCGATGAAAATTAACAAGGTTGTTTGGCTCGCGCTGAGTTTGGCGTTGATCGTTCCCAGCCTGCTTCAGGCACAGGCCAATTTCAATGGCGGACTTGGGCTCAGCTATGTGCAGTCTGCGTGGAACCTTGAGCGCGGCGTCTTCACCCTCAGCAGCAATACAAGACTTTTCGGCAAGGTTGCCAACTATCAGGATGGCACAGCTCTCACAGTATGGGATATTTCAGGCCGTATCAGTCTGAACTATGGCATAGGCAAGCATTTCGAAGTTTCTGCGACGCCCATCATTTACCAGGATACCAATCTGCCGGGCGAGAAAGTCAGCTCGCCGGATGATATTTTTCTCAGCCTGAAAATGGGTTCGTTCGAAACCGCAAACACCGCTGTTACTTATGGCGTTTCCCTGTCGAGCAGAATCCCCACCGGCGACCAGGCTAATGTTCCGTTTGAACCTTATTCTTCCAGCCGGCTCAGTTTCGGGGTAACAACCATGTTGTCCTATGCGATGGATCCGCTTTATCCTGAGCACGCAACTAATTTTCACTTGAATCTCGGTTATTGGAATCACAATGATGTTGGCGCCGAGCTGGTGCCTGGCGGCACAATTTCAACCCGGCCAGGCAGCATGACTCAGGAACTCTTCTATGGCGTTGGCGTCAGGATTCCGCAGGAGATATTTGATTATGCATTGCAGGTATATGGCAACGCCTTTCTGCAGAGCCCGCCTGCTTCTGCTTACAGCCGCGAGAATTATCTCTATTTCTCACCGGCAGTCTACTACAAACCGCTCAAATGGATGAATCTCAATTTGGGCATCGATGTACGGCTATCGAGCGTCTCTGACAAGACGGTTTATGCTTCAGATGGCACAGGTGCGCGTCGTACGCTGCCAGAGAATCAGCCCAATTATCCGGCGTGGCGCCTCAACTTTGGCACCTCGTTCTCATTACAGCCCTCCAGCAGCTATCGCACACGCGAGCGGGATTTGCTCATGCAGAAGGCTGAATCGCGCCGTGAGCTTTTCGAGCAAATAATCCGCGAGCAGCGGGAGACAGAATCTGCCGAAGCCGAGCTCGAACGTATCCGTGCGGAACGGATTCGAGCGGAGAAAGAGCTTGAACGTCTGCGTGCCATCCTCCGGGAGGATGCCCAGCGAACACGTCAAAAAAACGAGAATGACGAAGAATAGCATTCTCCTCTCTTGTTTCTGGTAAAAAGCCCTTCTATGAAGGGCTTTTTTTTGGCATGTATGGCTGAGTGGGGCGAACACACCCGTCACCGAAGAAACTGTGGTTAGCCGTGCATATTGTAGCCGGTGATGCCCACATACCGGAGTGAAATACTTTAGTATTTCATTTTTTGTGTGTGGTAGGCGGGGCATAGAAGAACACACGCGCAATACTGAAGTATTGCACTCCGGGGCAGCGCGGGAGTGAAATACTTTAGTATTTCATTTTTTGGGGATGTGGTTGGCGGGTGTAATAAAACAAAAATCGCAATACTTAAGTATTGCACTCCGGGGCCAGCTACAGGAGTGAAATACTTTAGTATTTCAGTTTTTTGGGGATGTGGTTGATGGGTGTAAGAGAAAAAAAGGCTCTATGTCGTTTTGTGTGGGTAGCTGCACATCATTCTTTGCTATCACCGTCT
>CAZVSL010000351.1:0-6948 GCA_964629935.1 uncultured Calditrichaceae bacterium
GGTTTACACTTCTGGAGCTGCGCATCGGGATATTCCATGAAGTGCTTTCGTCGCTCAAAGAATAGACAGTTATATTCTTTGGTGGATTGAAATTTTTGTCCAATCGCGCTGATGTCCTGTCGTGAAAACATGCCGAACTCGTCCGGCGCAATGTCCATCATGTAGGCGGTTGTCGCATAATAGTCGGCTCCGGTCAGCAGAGAAAAGTTGAGCTTGAGCAGCGCATAGATTGGGAAACGGGCATCGTCGGAAAAGCAGGCGTCCGAAATCTCTTTGATTTTCTTCTCAAAGTCATGAAACGCTGCCCGCAGAAAGGCATCGTCAACCGAAATGCCGAGAATGTGCAAATAGGGCTTCAGCGACTCGACGAGATCGGAATTGTATTTGAGGTCGTTTTCGAGATAAGAGGCGTGGTGTTTGAGGATGGTGTTCGAGAACCAAAAGGTGAGGGCATACAGCGCCGCCTGCGTTTCGCCATTGAATTGTGAAATCGAATGGATATCATGCAAATGCTCGACAACGTACAAAAACGCGCTCAGCTTTGAATGCTGCGAGCCGATGCCATTGCTCCGGTTGCGCTGAAATTGGTGATTGCCCATGCGCTCGATCTGGAAATTCTCGTTGATTTTGCCATAGTCGTGAAACACGATCGTGTTCAAAAACAAGCGCTTGATGAAAGTGCCAACAACTTCGGCATTGGCAACATACGGTTGCTGTATCAACGGCGTGACCAGCCGGTCGACGATCGCATCGATTCCATGAGCCTCGATCAAACGCAGGGCATAGGCATTGACCAAGTCCACGTGCTCGACAAGCAGCTCGGATTTCTTTTGGTGATGCGTATGCGCATGATAGTTGTGATGATCCGGCAGCCGCTCTTCGAGAGACCGGTTCTCCGCCAGTAGTTGCCGAAACGGCTTAAAAGAGCTGAACGAGTCCATCTTGCCCCTGTACTTTGAACAACCCCTGGAGCTGCAAATCCTTGCTCAGGGTGAAGTTGGTGTACACGAACGGCCGCTTCTCGTACTGCAGCAGCTCTTCATCGAAACCGGTGGGCAATTCCTCGAAGCTCATGAATCGCGCCTCCCCGCCGTTCATCGCGAATGGCGAAATGATCTTCTTCTGCACCATCTCTTTGATCGCTTCCTTCGATTTCATGAAGATCGTGGCGACTTCATAATCCTCGGAGAAATCGAACGGCTCATAGTCGTATTCATGGAAATCATGCCACCAGAGCGAAAATTCGTTTTTACCAAAATAGGGGAGATAGTCGGCTTCGCCATGTTGCAAGGATTCCCGCAATCGCCTTTGCAGCGCATCATCGGTGTCCAGCTCGACGAAACAGCGAAAAGACGGCCGAATCAGGATTTGCTCCCTTACGATGAGATTGCCGCCGGCTTCCTGGCTGGCATAGCCGACGCCGTTTTTGTACTCGACCACAGACTTGAAAAAATTGCCATTCCTGGCTTCGAGCGGCTGAATTCCCACGGGGATATCCTTGAGCTGCACATAGTAATCCGGCAACCGGCTTCTGACTTGGTAGCCCTCCAAACCAACGACCGCCCCCAGAATTCCGAGCAGCACCGGCTTGTGCAGCATGTTGTAGGTCAGGTAAATGCCTTCATTGATATCGGGTTTCTTGAGAAAGCCGAGATCGGCTTTTATATCTATCGAAATAAGCTTTTTCATGGCACTTAAAGCGCGTTTGCAGTTGTGATGTGATGTTTGTGAACGTTTTCCGGCAGACCTTCGAGCCGGGTGTTTTCCGGATTGCAGTACACTTCAACCCGATCAATCTGGTCGGAAACGTTGTCGATCACCTGCTTCAGCCCGCCAAAATCAATCACCACGTTGCCGTTGTCACGAGAGACACTGATGAATTCCGTAAACACCGGCAGCACGGCGCGCGAGGCTTCCTGCAACTGCACCCAAAGCAGCAGCTCATTCTCAGTACCGGCTTTGGCCGCGGAGTCGTAGTAGGTGACACCGCTGCGCATGGCTTCCTTGAGCCGGTCGATATCCTGGTCGGTCAGGCCCGGGCCATCTTCCGCAAGCTTGCGGACACCGGACAGATTTTGGGGATTCACCGAAAAATGGTGCACGTAATGGCCCTCGCGCAGTTTGGATTGTTGGCCGAGGGTAGTCATCGCCTTTTCATCGCTGCCTTCGACGCCGGGATTGCGAAACGGCGACATGATCTGTTCGGAATAAATTTCTCCATTGCTAAAACGGTTCATGGCGTGATTGATCTGCACCGGGCCGTGAATCGAGACGTTGACGTTCTTCGATTTCGACTTTGCCGCGAAAGTCGCCCCGAAAAAACGGATGTCGAGGCAGGACAATAGTTTTCTCAACACTGCTGTCTTGCTATCGCTTTCCAGGCTCCCGAGCACGGCGTCGTAAGATTCCGCCAGCGTCAGCGGATTCATATCCTTGTTTGATCTTTTGTAGAAGAAAATCCTGCCATCGGGGTAGTGGTCGTTGAGATAGTGCCGCACACTGTACTTGAACGCCTTGTCGGTGGCGTAGACCGTGCCATCGGGCAGCGTACGCGGCTGGTGGGTGAAATCGGCATTGTAGTTGGCATTGACGGCTTTGACGATTGCGCAGCCAAAGACGCGGTTGGTGAATGGGTTCATGGTATCCGCTCCTGTTTTCTTTAGATTATTTGTTTATACATTGCTGATGCTGAACCACCAGACTACGGAAATCAAACCCAACTCAAGCAAGGACACATCAGCCGCCTTTAGTCGGGTTCCTTGGAATTAGCTGCGGGATTTATTCCGCAGCGACCGTGCTTTCTTCAGCGGCCTTCTCCCTCTTCCCATAAATCACACTCTCCGCAAAATACCCCGCCAGAATCATCGGCAGCAGCAATTTCAGATTGCTCTCCGGCTCGTAGGCCAGCACTTCAGACATGAGCTTCTCGAAACGGCCCTTGTAAAAACTGATCGCGTGTTTGTACTGGGCAAAGGTGCGCGAGATGGCCAGCTTGAATTGCTCCGCATCGGTCTTTTGCAGATAGGGTTCGAGCAGGGCATGGGATTTGTTGGCCGCCTCGCTGCAGCTCAGCAAATAGTAGATCACCTGCCCGGCAGCGTAAGCGAACTCGGCATCGCTTTCGAGATGGGCACCGGCATCCGCGACGAGTTCCCGCATGCGCTGCTGGAGTTGTCGTATTTGATTTGCCATGTTCTGTCCTCCGATTTGTGAATGTTGACCTCCGTAAAGCTCGTACAGGCTGAACCAGATATTCAGCTTTTCTTTGATGGCGTAACCTCTGGTGTGCTTGTTGTCTCTGTACTCATCCTGGCGCAAATTGTCCAGAATGGCGGTTTGCATAATGTCATGAAACATGTGGGAGGTGATGGCTTCGCGCTTGCTTTTGTAGATGTAGTCGTAAAACGACTTGCGGTACTTCAACACCAGTTGAAACATCGCCGCACGGATGTATTGCGGCTTGTTGTCGATGTCATCGAAGTAGCGCAACCACCAGCCCTCATCGCGTTGGCGCACCAACTGGCCATCGAATATCCGGCTGACGATCTTTCTCTCAAAATCGAAGATATCATCGATTCTTTGTTCATACAATGCCCCACCGATTGCAAATATCTTCTCGATAGCAATCGGCGGATCGATTTTGAACTGGAATGACGAGATAAAATCGAAGTCTTTGACCGTGCCAGCCTGTATGTTGAGGAGATAGTAATTGCCCAGATCCTTTTCTCTTTCATACACCGCCCGTATCATCTCTGCATAACCGATCCTTTTGTCTTCATCGCGGTGAAAAACCTTTACGACTTCTTCATTCAATTCCTCTTTTTCGACAAAAATCGGCAGGGGATTGGGGAGCTGTCTGTTGGCTTTCAGTTGGGCAAATTTGAACAGCCAAACCGCGTCATCGCCGGAAACGCGCTCGTTCACGTCAAAGGTGGCGCTGAGATGCTGCAGGAAAGGCTTTTTCTGGTTATAGCCGGTCAGATAATCGCTGACGCCAAAGAGCGTGCCGTTGACTTCGCGATTGAATTCATCTTTGTTGAAGGCTTTCGGACGAATATAATTTTGATGCACCTGTTCGTAGTGTTGTGGCGAGACATTCGCCAGATAGACATAGATGTAATGGTTATCAGAAACCTTAACGCTTTTGCCGCTGTCTTTGCCTGCCTCAATTCCTTTGATAACCTGCTCCAACAGATCACCGAGGTTTTCGATACAATAGTTTCTGAACTCTTCTGCCCAATCACGCTGAGAATCCGATTCACAATACTCTATCGCCGCGGTAAAGTAGTGGTCAAGACGAACGAGCGCCTCAGCCATTGTCTTCTTCTTGAAAGCCACACAAAAGGGTGAGCAGCTATGGATTTTCTTTTTCGAATCCAGAGCTTTATTGATTGAAAATGCATATTTTGTGTTGATTTGCTTACTGAGACAGTCCTGCAAAAAAGGAGACAACTCGTCCCCCTTTCTAAAAAATGCCTTCTGGCACTCTCGCAATGCACCGGCGTCATCGAGATTGACCAGAATGTGGACCCCGTCCGTCGGCTGCAAGCCCCGCTTGAAGGATTCGGGACTCAGAGAGCGGGTGAAATTGATGATTTCACGAATCATATTTCAAGTTCCCTTTCTTGTTCTTTTTGGTGGACACTAAATTGGCACAGCTTATCGCAGGTCACGTGCACTAGCCAAATCTTAACTGCATGACTTGTCCTCCAGCTCTTACTTAAATAGACCACTCAAACAAAAGAAAACTTACAAAAACGATGGCCAAACTTGTAAAATGATGCATCATCCGCGTGGGAGCCAGGACAATTTTCAGTATCCAATCTAAAACTGAAAGATGAGAGAATCAAGTTGCGTGATGATCTATTTGAGTATACCGGCATAGGGCGCCGCTGCAGAGTGCGGCTCATGCGGAAATCGGAAACCCTGAACCTTATACCCTATGCCATTGAAGGCCCCCTTCCTACCAATCTCAATTTCGGCTGGTGGCTTCTCCGAAAGGCCGAGGCTTTACACTATAGACCAGCGCACACACTGAAATCTTGCAAGAAACCTGCGCGACAGGCAGCTTAATACTCAATTTGGTGTTTGTATTTCATGTGCGCGTCTGTTATCTTCACTGCAATTTGTAAACGGAGCAGATGATAAGATGAGCAAAATCGGCATCTTCGGCGTCGTGCTGCTGGCTAATGCCGCGGTGCTGTTTTGCATCTTCAACCCATGGTTCGAGCAGTGGTCCGACCAGGGCGTGGTGTTTCTGGTATTTGAGCTGGCCTTTTTGCTGCTTGTCGGCGTGCCAGTGTTTCTGTATCACTTCGTGCACAAGAAGAAGCCGTTCGGGCAAAGCCTGACCGACGCCGTAACCTCGGTGATGGAGTTTCTCACGGGTTGGGTGTGACATGCATGGGCTGCCATGCGAATGGCCTTTGCTATCATCATAGGGCTGGTGTTGTTGCTGGCGGCTTATGTCGTGGGTGTGTCAAACCTGCTGGTATTGGCCTGGAATGCGCTGCCCCTTGTCGTCGCCTGGCTGGTTCAGCATGTTGTCTTCGGCGCGCGTACGCAGAGAAGCAAAGCTATTATATGGGCAGCCGGGGGCTTCGCGCTGCTGACCACTGGCGTGGTGGCCACGGCGCTTCTTGCCTGGCTGTTTGACTGGGGCGGTACGGCAACCGGCGCCTCGACTGCCGGTTTGATGTTTGTGGTTCTGCCGGTAGTGGCGCTGCTGGCTGGCGGTGTGGGCTGGATCGTGGGATGGGTTCTCGGCCTGAAGCTTCGTCTCTGAAGTAGGCGCTTAGAGGCGCCTACATCGATAAAATTTTCTCGATGTTTTGAACGGGAAATTGAACCCTATTTTAGTCTCTTACACTTTTAGCTGAATGTCAGGAGCGCACGTCCTTGCCTGCCCGGATGACATCCAACACTTCGGGCAGCAATGCTTGCGAAGTCGATATGGCCTCTTTGCCATAGATGGTTACGTTGCCCTGCCAATCACCGAAATAGCCGCCGGCTTCTTTCAAAATCGGTGGAAAAGGCGCACAATCCCAGACACTCATGATCGGGTCCAGCATGAGCTCGGCGCGCCCGGTTGCGACCAGCATGTGGCCATAGGCGTCTCCCCAGCCGGCACGGTAATATGTGGCTTGCTCGATGCGCTTCCAGGCGCCGGCGCGGCCATACCGGGCAAAGCTGGCAATATCGCTATAAACCACCGTGGCTTGTTTCAGGCTGGTTACATCGGAGACGTGAGCGCGGCGACCATTCCACCAGCATCCTTCTCCGGAGGCTGCCGCTATCAACTCATCCAGCGCCGGAAAGTAGGCCACGCCAACTTCGACCTTGCCTTCGACTTCAAGACCGATAAGGACAGCGTAGAGCGGCACGCCGCGGACAAAGGATTTGGTGCCATCGATGGGATCGATGAACCAGCGATGGCTGGTATCATCATTCTCGCTTTCCCCGTACTCCTCGCCGACGATGGCATGGCCGGGATAGCGTTTTTCGATGCGCGCACGAATGAGCTCTTCGGCCTTGCGGTCGGCCATGGTGACCGGGGTGTCGTCTGTTTTGAATTCGGGCTGAACATCCGTTTGAAAGTACCCAAGCGTGAGTCTGCCGGCCAAATAGGCGGTTTCGATGGCAAAATCAAGATAGGACCGATAGGGATTGCTCATGAGCTATCTCCTTCCGCATATATGCTTTTTATGCAAATCTGTACTTCAGCGCCTGAGAAGTCAAAACTTGACATTTTTTGGCAAAATATTCAAATGAAAATGCAAAATGACAAAGCAAAATCTAAAACCGAATTCAAAAAAGGCCGTTGTTTCTACTCAAACCAATCGATTTATCGAGAGGTTTGCCAGTTTTAAATTTTAATATGTCGTTTTGATTTTTTCGTTTTGATATTTGATTTGGTTCCGGTCGTAACCCCGTGCTGTTTACGGGGTC
>CAZVSL010000352.1:0-333 GCA_964629935.1 uncultured Calditrichaceae bacterium
AAGCCGGTCACACGCCTGAGCAGCGGATTCATCGTGCTGGAGCTGGAGGCGAAGCTGTCGGTGCGCAAGGCGCAGCCGGAGCAGGCGTTCAAGCGCGTCGGCAAATCTGCCTGCGATCAGTGCTCTATGTGCACGGAGATGTGCCCGCGCTATCTGCTCGGCTATCCCATAAAACCGCATCTGGTCATGCGCTCGCTGCTCACCACCGGCGAAATGAGCGAAACCCTGACGCACTGGGCGCAAGCGTGCTGTGAGTGTAATATCTGCACGCTCTGGGCCTGCCCGGAAGACCTGGACCCGAAGAACGTGTGCGGCACGAACAAGCATCGGCTG
>CAZVSL010000352.1:343-814 GCA_964629935.1 uncultured Calditrichaceae bacterium
AATATCTGTGTGGTAACGAAGCGGGATTTGAAGCAGCACGACCGGTGGCTGCCGCCGGAGCAATTGCAGAGCATGACCACGGATGTGCACCCGATCAAAGCGTATCGCAGCGTGCCGACCAGCCGGTTGACGCGCCGCCTGGGGCTGCACACGTTTACCGGGGATGCACCGTTCTGGCCAGGAGAGCTCAGGCCGAAGTCGGTGGCGATCCCGTTGCAGCAGCATATTGGCGCGCCGCCCGTGCCGGTGGTTGCAGTCGGCGACAAAGTGGCTGCCGGCGATGTCATAGCTGAGCCAACCGACTCGCAATTGAGCGTATCGGCACACGCCAGCATCGCCGGCGTCGTGCGCCAGGTGGGTGACGTGATTGTAATCGAAAGCGATGCTTAACTCTTAACCCGGATAAACCCGTGTACAGGACAGCTATTCCGGCACCAAAGATGCCCATGTCATAGAATGGGTAGATCACAG
>CAZVSL010000352.1:824-3822 GCA_964629935.1 uncultured Calditrichaceae bacterium
CGCCTTGCTCAAAGCTGCTGACGTGCAGGTGGTGTTCAATCGCACCATCTGTCCCGGCAAGTTCATGGTAATGGTGAGCGGCGCCACCGATGCCGTCAACGCCAGCATCGATGCCGGATTGCATCTGGCTGGCGACACGGTTGTGGATGATCTCATCATCCCGAACGTGCATCCGGAGGTATTCCCGGCCATCAGCGGTACGCGCGTGATCGAGACCACCGGCGCGCTCGGCATCATCGAAACTTTTTCGGTCGCATCGGTGATCGAAGCTGCGGATGCAGCGGTGAAGGCAGCGGATGTCCAGCTTATGGAGATCCATCTTGCCATGGCTATCGGCGGCAAGGGTTACGTTACGCTCACCGGCGAGGTTGCGGCCGTCAGTGCAGCCGTGGAGGCCGGCGCGGCTTACATCCAAAGCAAGGGACTGCTGGTGAGCAAAGTAGTGATTCCGCAGCCGCGGCAGGAAATTTTGCAGGATAAGATTTAGGTAGTGTCTGACCGAAAACTCATTCATGGGGTGTTTTCGTGTTTTCGGCCAGACACTAGTGCTACAGCGAAACTTTGGGAGAAACCGTTGAAACGGTTCCTACAAAGGTGTTAATTTCCACATCATTTAGCCGTTTCAACGGCTTTCAAGAACTATCTTCCGCTGTAGTGCAATTAATCGAATACGTGACCGAATTTATGAAACAGAGCAGCAAGTGACGAGATGCAGCAACAACGAATAATCGAGGTGAACAATCTTTCGGCTCAATTCGGCGACCGCGCTATCTTATCTAACATAAGTTTCACTGCGCAGGAAAACCAGGTCACCGTGATCCTGGGGGGCAGCGGCAGCGGCAAAACCACGGTGCTGAAGCATCTGGTCGGCTTGTACCCCATTCAGGAAGGTTCTGTTAAATTGCTTGGCCGCACCCTCGAAGACATCGACGAGAAAGAGAAGAACGAGCTATTTTTGAAAATGGGCGTGTTTTATCAAAACGGCGCCTTGATCAATTCGCTAACTGTTGCCGAGAATGTTGCCCTGCCGCTGGAACAGCACACAAATCTGTCAGCCGAGATCATCGAAGAGCTGGTGCATTTGAAATTGGCTATGGTTAACCTGGAGCACGCTTTCTCTCTCTATCCGGCTGAATTGAGCGGCGGCATGCGCAAACGTGCTGGCCTGGCGCGAGCCATTGCCATGGACCCGCCGCTGTTGTTTTGCGATGAACCCGGGGCCGGCCTGGACCCGGTATTGCTGGCTTCCCTGGACGATTTGATTCTGCGCTTGCGTGATCAACTCGGCGTCTCAATTGTACTTGTCACCCACGAGGTCGCAAGTATCCGCCGTCTTGCAGATAGCATCGTCTTTCTGGAAGAAGGCCGAGTTCTGTTCGAAGGGCCGCTGGACGAAGCCCTGTCTGCAGGCATTCAGGCGATAGATGACTTTTTTAAAAAGGGCAGAGGCGACAATTCAGACTAACTGTACTGGCTGAAGTCAGCTCTGAAATATTGCGGGAGCATTTCAGGCTCTTTTATTGTTATATTTCTTAATGACGCAGCGTCCGGGCCATTCCAACATATTTCCGCAACTTCCATGACTCGAATAATCCAAAAAATGATGCTTCGGATGATGGACATCCGTACAGCAGAGCTAAAGAAACTGCTGCTCATAGCGCTGCTGTTTTTTGGCGTGGTCTTTTCGCTGACAGTTTTGAAGCCGGCACGCAACTCCATTTTTCTTTCTGATCTTGGTGCAGCCAAACTTCCATTTGTTTATTTGATCACCGCCGCGGCCACGGGCATCTTTGTTTTCATCAATACCAGGATATCCAACAAGCTCAGCTCTGCCGCATTCATTTCCGCTACTTTCGCCTTTCTTGGTTTGAATCTGCTGGCTTTCTGGTGGCTCATTCGACTTTCTGAGAATTGGATCACCATGACATTTTATGTCTGGGTCAACATTTTCAACACCGCCATCGTCGGTCATTTCTGGGCATTTGCCAACGATTTTTTCAATCCGCGCGAAGCCAAAAAACTGATCGGCTTCATCCTCACCGGCGGCACGCTTGGTGGTATCGCCGGCGGCCTCGCGGCTGATATCTCAGTGAGCGAGCTGTTTACCACGGAAGACGTTTTGCTTCTCGCCCTGTTTGCGCTTGTGGTTTGTATCGCTCTCATCCAGATCGTCGATAGAAAGATTCCGCGCGCCAGGCGCAGCCAGACCACCATCGAAGAGCAGGCCAGACACGCGCAACAACCTGAACGGCCCACGGAAAAGTGGCACCAAAACCGGCACCTCAGGCTGCTGGCGCTCATGACTGCGCTGGCGACCATCGTCTCGACGCTCATCGATTATCAGTTCAACGCGGTCGTCGAAACGACCTATGCCAGCAAAGCAGCGAAGACCCGGTTCTTCGGTCAATTTTACGTGGTCATGAATATCGTATCCCTGTTCCTTCAGCTTTTCCTGACCGGCAAGATCCTGAGGCGATTTGGCATCGGCGTCACGCTCATCATCTTGCCCATAACATTGGGACTTGGCTCCCTTGGATTCATGCTTGTGCCGACGATTCTGCTGGCGGCGTTTCTGAAGATTGGTGACAAGGCATTGCAATACTCATTGAGTCAATCCTCAAATGAGCTGCTCTACCTACCCATTCCGTCGCAGATCCGCAGGAAGGCCAAACTCATCATCGATGTGTTCATTCACAGATTTGCTTCGGGTCTGGCAGCATGCCTGATTCTGGTGTTTGGCCTTGTATTGTCGGCCAATGTAGCGCAGCTCAGTGTCATCACAGTGGTCATCCTGGCTTTCGCACTTGTGGTTATCAGAATGCTATCGCGGGAATACATCAATTCTCTGCGCAAGCTGATAAGCCGGCAGGAGTTGGATTTGGAACAGCGTCTGGTGCGCATGCTGGATTCCAAAAGTATAGACATGCTGATGGAGCAATTGCACAGCGACGACGAGCAAAAAGTCCGGTATGCACTGAGTTTGCTCGAGCTGGCGCCC
>CAZVSL010000352.1:3832-6939 GCA_964629935.1 uncultured Calditrichaceae bacterium
CATGCGGATGCAACCATACGCGCACAGGCATTGCGAATCCTGACTGCGGCCGGCGGCCCGAAGCATGCAAAGCATGTTGAGCCGCTTCTGCTTGACGAGAGCATAAGTGTACGACTCGAGGCAATTCATTTCCTGTGTGCGCACGGTGATTCGCTGCCCATGAAGAAGATGTCGGAATTTCTGGCCGAATCTGATCCCAAGATCAAGAGCTCAGCGCTGGCCTGTATGATCAATCATTCCGGCAAGATTACGGATGAAGGCATGTCTGTACTGGAAGAAATGCTGACAGACCGTTCAAACCAGGGAGTGCGGCAACGGGAAGAAGCTGCCCGCGTATTGGGAAATATCGGTCATGGCTTCAGGCTGCATGAAAACCTGGTCGACCTCCTGCACGACCCGGCGGTCAGCGTGCAGTTGGTTGCTATCGAGAGCGCCGGCAAGGCCAGACATGATGAGTTCATCGAGCCTCTCATGACCAAGCTCAGAAATGCAAAACTACGCAGCGCCGCCCGCGCGGCTCTGGCAAATTATGGCGACCGCATTTTGCCCTTGCTCAAGTCTGTGATGTCCGATACCCGACGTGATTTCCGGGTCCGAAAAAGCATTCCGCGTATCCTGTTTCAAATGAAATCGAAGGCAAGCATTCAGACGCTGGAGCAGTACCTTGATTTACCCGACGCCCACATACGCTACGAGGTGATAAAAGCACTGAACAAATATCGTCAACAAGACCCTGACCTCAGAATAGATAGCGAGAACGTGCGCAAAACCTTGCTTCGCGAAATCCGCGACTATTACCACAAACTGAACATTTTCTATACCTATGCCCGGCTTGAAACACTGAGTCTCGAAATCCGGGAAGTAGATGATATTCTCTACCCGGCGTTGCAAGAAAAACTGCAGGATGGGCTCGAACGCATATTCCGGCTGCTTGCACTTCGCTATTCACAGGAAGACATCTACAGCGCTTACTACCGTATCAACCGCGGTGATAAGGATGACCAGGCCAACGCCGTTGAATTCCTTGACAATCTCCTGCCCGGCGCTATGACCAAACTCGTCTTGCCGATTGTCGATGAAAGCCGGTTGACAGAAAAAGTCCGCCACGGGCAGGAGATGTTCGACCTGTCCAGACTCTCCAGAAAGCAGGCTTTCTCGGCGCTATTGGATGATGACGACCGCTGGCTGCGGGTTTGCACGATTTACCGGCTGGCAAGAGAGGGCATAACCGACTTTAGCAACCGAATTCGGCCATATATCAATAGCGAAGAACCGCTACTGCGGGAAATTGCGCAGCGGTACTTTCATTTCCTGAAGAAAGCCGAGGCGTTGCAGATGCCGGTATGATTCTATCAGGTACAACTTAAGCCATTATTGACTTTAGAACGTTTTGCGCTAACAAAGAGGGAAAGCACAGCATGACCGGTCCCGGTACAAGACAAGAGACACACAATGGCGACAAGACGGTCAAAGCGGACAAGGATCGTCTGTCAGTTGTCGAAAAAGCCGTCTTCCTGCAAAATGTAGACATCTTTTCGCAGACCAAAACCGAGGATTTGGCCCGCATTGCAGCTATCACCGAAGAAATGACCTTTGAGCGCGACGCCACGATATTTGAGGAGCAGGAGCGGGGCGCGTCGTTATATTTCATTATTTCAGGAGAAGTGAGCCTGAGAAAAGCGGAGCGAGAAGTAAACCGTGTCTATTCGCAGGGCAATTTCGGCGACCTGTCATTCCTGGACAACAAACCAAGAGAGTTCTCCGCAATCGCCATCAAATCGACGCATGTTTTGAAAATCGACAGTGATGAGTTTTACGACTTGATTGAGGACCATATCGAAATCACCCGCGCCGTTTTCAATTCCCTGACGCAAAGAATCCGGCAGCTTCTGCGTGGTTGACATCGATTCTTTAGTCTTGACAACATCAGGGACTATCCCGCTAAGATCATGTTTGTTGAAGTCTTGCCGAAGGATTAAGTCAAGTTTATGAATTTTTCAGGACAGAGGAGGAAGCATGCACCATACCAGGCGACTTTCCGTATGGTTTTTGGGCAGCCTGATTTTGCCCATGCAGCTCTTATATGCTGGCGACCAGGGTCAGGCGCTGCTGGGGTATGAAACCAATCCCTGGCCCGATATCCGGCACAAGCGCATCCAACAATTGCTGCCGCAGGCGATGCAGCGCGCCCGCGTAGATGCCTGGGTAGTCATCTGCCGGGAAAACAACAATGACCCGCTGGCAGCCCACGTTGGCGGCGAAAATGCCGGCGGCACGGCAGCTTTCATCTTTCTGCAGACCGAAAGCGGCGTGCGATCTCTTGCTGTGTCGCCGGCCGGAGAGGCGACTGCTCTGCAAGACGTTGGCCTGCAGGACACAGTGATCGTGCTCGAACGCGGCGATAGCGTTTGGAACAGGACTGCTGCCATCTTGCAGAAAGCAAACCCTGAGCGCATCGCCGTCAATTCTTCTCAGCGCGCCGCCGCCGACGGCCTGTCGTATACCCAGCGCACGGCTCTGGATGCGGCGCTCAGCGCAGAGCTGCAAACCCGCCTGATCTCCTCAGAGGAGCTGGTAGTGCAGTGGCTTTCGGTGAAGCTGCCTGAAGAGGTCGAAATCATGCGCCGGGCGGCGGCGCTGACCGAGCAGCTCGAGCTGGAAGCGTATCAAACCATCGTGCCGGGAAAGACGCGGGACTCGGATGTCGCCCGGTTTCTCAAGAAGCGTATGGCCGAGCTTGGCGTTGAAGATGCCTGGGCGCCGGCGCAGAACCCGAACGTCAATTCCGGTCCGGACCGCGGCCATTCTCACGCCACGGACAAGATTATCCGGCCCGGCGATTTCATTCAAACCGATTTCGGCATCAAGGTCTTTGGCGTCTGGTGCACGGACATTCAACGCTTTGCTTATGTGTTGGCGCCGGGCGAAACGCAAGCTCCTGAACACGCCGTTGCGAAGTGGCAGAAGGCGCGACAGGGTAGCCGCGTTGCTCTGGCTGCCATGCGCCCCGGTGTGCAAGGCTTCGATGTCGACAAAGCGCAACGCCAATGGATGGCGGCTGCCGGCTCTGATGATGTGATGTGGGGCACCGGCCATCCGGTCGGGTA
>CAZVSL010000353.1:0-6933 GCA_964629935.1 uncultured Calditrichaceae bacterium
CCCGGGCAACCTCGGTAAAGGTTCGTTCCCATAAATCGAAGGCGTAAGTGAGGACATTGGTTTTGCCGCACAGCGTGAGGGTTTTGGCCTTATTCCGCCGCCGGGTATACTCAAAGGCAAATCGCAGGCATCGTTCCACGCCTTTTCTGGTGTTGACATCCTCCTGGGTCGCAATCTCGTCCGGCGTACCTTTTTTGAAAATCCCCCCCATGCCGACATACAGCCCTTCGGTGTTCTCCCGGAAGACGACAAAATCAATATCCTGCTCGGTTTTCGCTTTTAGCGGACAAAGTTTGGCATCGGTCAGTTTCACTGGTCGATAGTTGACATACAGATCGAGCTTGAATCGCAGGCCCAGCAAGATATCGCGCGCATGGGTCATATCGGGAACGCGGGGATCGCCCAACGCGCCGATGAATATCGCGTCATAGTTTTGGCGAAAGTCTTCGACTTGCTCGTCCGGCAATGTCGTGCCGTCGCGCAGAAACCGCTCTGCGCCATAATCGAAATGCGTCACGTCAAGCGGCAAGTGATATTTTGCCTGAACAGCTTGCAACACTTTCATCGCTTCGGTTGTGACATCCACGCCGATGCCATCCCCGGGAATGACTGCGAGCTTTCTACTCTGCGCCATGGAATCCTCCGTTGTGATACTGTCATGATTCAAAGCGACAATCTAATCATTTGCGCCTTCAGATGCAAGCCAGGCTTTCATGCAGCAATCGAAGAAACACTTGTTTTGCGAAAGTTATTTGCTTATTTTTGCACCTATGTTTGCGCACAAAGTCAGGACTATTTTCTTCGACCTCGACAACACTTTGTTCGACCACACGACCTCAGAGCAGATGGCTCTACGCGAAGTCGTCGCTGCTTTCCCGCATGCCTTTCAACGGGTAACGGCTGAAAAGGTGCTTTCTGTTTATCATGAGGTGAACAGCCGGCTGTGGCAACAGCTCGCGGCCGGCGAGATCGATGGCGAAACGCTGAAACTCCGCCGCTTCGAGCTGCTATTCGAAAGATTAGGCGTCAACACCATTGCACCGGCGTTAGCGGCTCAACGATATCTCGATGCATATAAGCGGCAGAAATATTACTTGCCAGGCGCAGACGAAATCATCGCCTATCTCGCTCCGGATTATACCCTTGGCGTGCTCTCCAATGGCTTTAGCGACCTGCAGGAGCGCAAACTAACCCGGCTGAAAGCCGCCTCCCACCTGAGATACCGAGTTTACTCCGGCGATGTCGGAGCGCTGAAGCCATCGCGGCTTATTTTCGAAGCGGCACAAAAGCAAGCCGCCTGCAAACCTGAAGAGCTGGTTTATGTCGGCGATTCCTATGAAAGCGACATCATCGGCGCCAAAGACGCTGGCTGGCAGGCAATCTGGTTCAACAGCAACCACGATCACTTCCAGGACCACAAGGCAGATGCCAGGGTTCGGCATCTGCATGAGCTAAGAGACTTATTCTGAACGCCCTTTCCGCCCCATTGGTCGTTGACTCAAACCCCAGGACATGATTATGAAGAAACTTGTATGGCTGTTCATTCTGCTGTATTCCCCTTCCCTGTTTCCGCAAAAAAGCATGAATATGTCGGTTGTTGCCAATGTCAATATGGACAGATATACCAACGATGTCTGGGGCTATGTCGATTCTCTTGGCAACGAGTATGCGCTCGTCGGGCACGCTACAGGCGTCTCAATCGTACAGGTCACAGCGGACGGCGCCGAGGAAATCGATTTTGTTGCCGGCGTCGCTTCCATTTGGCGGGATCTGAAAACGCACGGGCATTACGCCTATATCACCACCGACCAGGGACAGGACGGCTTGATGATTCTGGATTTGTCGGCGCTGCCCGATTCCGTGAGACTTGTTGGCTTCTACCAGAGTGGCCTCGCCACAGCGCACAATCTCTATATCGCCGATGGTTTTGCCTACCTCGCCGGCTCGAACCGTTTTCTCGGCGTCGATATTCTCGACCTGTCAAATCCTGAGGCGCCCGTTCAGGCAGGCGGCAGTCATTTCAGCTATTTCCACGATGTCTATGTTCGGAACGACACCTTGTACGCCAGCACCGGGCGGCGCAGCAGTCTGGCCATTTTCGATGTTAGCAGGAAAGCGGCCCCGGCCCTGCTTGCAGAAATACCGTTTCCCAGCCGCGGCTACTCACACAATAGCTGGCTTAGCGCTGACGGCGACTATGTTATGACCACGGAGGAAAGCGTCGGCCAGACGGTCAAGATCTGGGATATCCGGAACCTGAGCAATCCGGAATTGGTCGACCAGTATCTGTCGTCCACCCGCTTGGCGCACAATGCACACATCCGCGGTGATTTTGCTTATATTTCACACTACGCCGATGGCATCCGTGTCCTCGATGTTTCCGACCCGACGCTTATGGTTGAAGTCGGATACTTCGACACCAGTCCCAGCACCTCCGCCAATTTCGACGGCTGCTGGGGCGCATATCCATTTACGCCGTCCGGGTTTGTGTACGCAACCGATCAGGAGACCGGGCTGTTCGTGCTGGAGTTTAACGGCAAACGCGCCAGCAGAATCAAAGGCTGGGTGTTCGATGCGGAAACGGGCGTCGCCATTGCCAACGCTCAAGTCGAAGTTGGAAACGCAGAACGGACCATCGCAAGCGACCTGACCGGAGAGTACAGGTTGGGTTTGACCGAGCCTGGCACGTTTGCTTTGCGTGCTTTCAGCGCCGGTTACGACACGGCCGAAATCACTGTGACAGTCTCAGAGGGCGAGACGGAAATCGAGAATTTCTTTCTCACACCAAGGGCAGTTACGCAAGTCAGTGCGGACGCGGCGGCGCAACCCGAGCGGTTTCGTCTGGAGCAGAACTTTCCGAATCCCTTTAATGCCGGCACAGAGATCCGTTATGGGCTGCCCGCACAAAGCCATGTCGAGCTGCGCATCTACAACGCAATCGGTAATGATATTAGGACATTGGTCTTAGGGCAAAAACCAGCCGGTGAGCACAACGCGCAGTGGGATGGCCGGGATGATTCCGGGCGTGAAATGGCCAGCGGAGTCTATTTCTACCAAATCCGCGCCGGGAGTTTTGTGCAAACACAAAAAATGATCATGCTGAGGTAACCCGAAGGCGTTCAGAAATCGACCTGTAAACCCGCGGCTGCCATCAAGTTCCGAACTCCGATATCAACCAACCGCCTTAAGCAACTCAGGCAAATCCGCGATCGATTCGATAATGACATCCGGTTTGATTTCAGCACTGCCAACATGCTCCTGGCGAAACTTGCCGGTCTGTGGCAAAATCGCAGTCAAACCGGCGCGTTTTGCCCCGGCAATATCTGTGGACACATCGTCGCCGATCATGGCAACCTCTTCAGGCTGCAGTCCCATATCGCGCAAGGCCATTTCAAAGTAGGCGGGATTGGGCTTGCCGACCACCATGGCCTCAACTTCTGCCGCATACTCCAGCGCTGCCACAAACGGACCGGCATCCATGGACAGCCCATCGGCGGTTTGCCAGAAACGATTCTTTTGCAACGCGACCAATTGCGCACCGCCTTTGAGCAAACGAAAAGCGTGGTTGAGCACGCCATAGGTAAACCCCTCGGCGAGATCGCCCACGACAACTGCCTGCGGCTGGTCGTCGGTTTGAATGAAGCCTTCGAAGTCATGTTTGGGATCATCAGGGAGAAGCAGGTGCACGCGTTCGATGCCACGCGCGCTGAGCCAGGACGCGGCTACGACACACGTGCTGAAAATCTCATCGGTTTTCGCATCGATGCCGAATGCCTGCAGCTTGTCAGTTAGCGTTCGTCTCGAGCGCATGGTTGTATTGGTAATAAATCGAAACGGTATGCCGTGGCCTCTCAGCCAGACGATAGTCTCCTGTGCCCCGGCAATGGGCTCATCCTCGACATAGAGCACGCCGTCGAGATCGATAAGCAGGCCCCGGGCTGCAATCTTACCTGCCATTGCTGTCTTCTTCCCGCAGCAATCGCGCCAGATTATCCAGCGCTTTTTCAAAGCTGCGGGCAACCGTCCGTTTCATCACACGATTCAGAAGACGGCCGGAAATGCTCACCGGCTTCCATGATCCGATCATCCGAAACGTAACCTCGCCGTTATCATTGGTGATGGTAAACGTCGTTTTGATCTCTTTTGCATAGTCGAACTCATTACCGTTGATCACATCTCTCAGGTGCTGCCAGGTTATCTTGTGCGGCGGTTCCCACGCGATCACTTCCTGCAGAGACTCGCCCTTGCCAAGCTCCATGTCAGTCTTGATCACCTGGCGGCGCCCCAGCCCATCAGCTTTGGTATCGGATTTCTTAACCTGCGCTTCCACCACCCCGGGCATCCATTCCGGAAACCTGGCGACGTCGTTGATCAAATTCCAGATTTTTTCCGGCTCAGCTTTGATGACACGGCTTTTTTTGACGTTGACCATGTATCCTTTCCCCATCTGATTTGCCTGGTACAACGCATTCATTTTAAAAAGTCTTACGAAAATGTCAAGCAATTCCCGCTGACCGTGAGCAGCTCTTTTCTTGAATCAGACTTCACTGATTTGTATTTTCCTGCCACTCAGAACAAAACCAGGAGCGAGAGACAGACATGAGCTATCAGGAAACCTCGATGCCGCACACAGGCATTGCCACATTTTGCAAATCGCCTTATGTTCCGGATTTGAGCAAGCTCGAAGCAGAGGTTGCAGTTGTAGGCATCCCCTACGATGAAGCCACGGCCATGCGCCCGGGCTCGCGCCAGGCGCCGCGTGCTATTCGCGACGCCTCAGGCAGGTTTGGCTTTCTGGGCAAAGGACGGAACTCCAGCGGATTCTTCGACATCAACCGCGACCGCACGCTTATGTCCGGCGTCCGCATCGTCGACTGCGGTGATGTGGATGTGATCTATTTCGATCTGGCCCGCAACTTCAGGCTGATCGAAGAGAAGATCAGCGCCATTTTAAAACAAGATTGCCTGCCGGTCATTCTCGGCGGCGACCATTCGATCTCCTATCCGGTGCTCAGAGCATACGCGCAGCACGCCCCCCTCACTGTCATTCTGGTTGACGCGCATCTTGATTATCGCGACGAGATCATGGGGCTGAAATACACCAACAACAGTCCGTTTCGCAGAGCCATGGAGCTGGATTTTGTCACGCAGATTGTGAGCTTCGGAATCCGAGGCATCAAATCTACCGACCGGGATCTGCGCGACAGCCTGAAGCACGGCAACCTGGTTTTTTCGAACTATGATGTGTTTGAAAATGGCATCGACGAGCTGCTGGCGCGGCTGCCGGATTCGCTTGGCAATTACTATCTCAGCATCGATATCGATGGCCTGGATCCGGGCATTGCGCCGGGAACGGAAAGTCCGGAGGCGGAGGGTCTAGGCTTCACACACGTCAAGCACCTGGTTCAGGGATTGGCAGAACGCGGGCGGCTTGTAGGCGTTGATCTGGTTGAGGTCAATCCCTATCTTGACCATGCTGAGCTCACACAGCATATCGCCGTACAACTGCTCATCGAGGTGATAGCGACGCGGTTTTCGTAGCATACTGAGGTGCGTAACGCGACATTCATGTCGATGTGAATCGATTAGTGCTCTCGGCTGGCTGGCTGTATGCATGTGCTGGCAAGGATGGACTCTATCGCATCAAGCATCCGGCAAACGCTGGTGATGAGTGGGAGTTTCTGGGTTTGGAAGCCAGCCACGTATGCACTCGCACAAAAATGCGAAAATAGCAACTTTTTGCTTGACATTCTGTGTTTTGTTTTGGCTTTAATTCAGTTATAGTTCGTTGTCACTTCAGATGCATCTTGCGGTAAGTCTCCTGCGGATTTCAATCTAACTTGTTGGCTTCAGTTTGGTGATGGCATGACGCATTTCTCGAAAAATTGTCAACTCGAGATGGGGGTTGTGGGGCTGCAATTCGTATATCTAATAGAGGTTGTTTTTGACGGATTGCAAATTGGAGGTTTATTATGGTACACAATATCATATCGCTCTTGTTCGCTGTAGGATTACTTGTCCCGCCAGGACTGGCCCAGACCTGGGAGTGGGTGAATCCGCTACCGCAAGATAATTCACTGCATGATGTTCATGTCTTTGGCCACGATGTGGCGCTTGCTGTTGGTGTCGCCAGCACAATCATGAAAACCTATGATGGCGGTGCAACATGGGATATTGAGCACTTTGTCGGCGATATAACTACGACCCTGAACGCCGTGAACTTCTTCGACCAAAGGAAAGGGGTCGCCGTTGGAGAAAACGGCTCGATTCTGCTTACCGACGATGCTGGTTCAACGTGGCGTGTCATATCATCAGAGGTGAGCGATGAGTTGTTGGATGTAGCTTGCGTTAACGACTCGACAGCAATTGCTGTTGGTGATTCTGGCACGGTCTTGAAGTCAGCAACCTCGGGCGAGACCTGGGTTCCGCGTCACAGTGGCGTTGAGTCTGCCCTGTGGGCCGTTGATTTTGTCGACGACACCCTGGGAATAGCGGTTGGCGCCAGAGGCGTCATTCTCCGGACGGAAAATGGCGGTAAATCATGGACCAAGCTGGATAGCGGGACACAAGTTACCTTAACTGGTGTGGCCTTGCACGACAACGACCACGCTACAACCGTAGGCGCTTTTGGTACAGTGCTTGTGACCGGCGACACTGGAGAAAGCTGGCAAGATCGCACCATCGCAGGCTCCAGCGATAAGTCCTTCCTGGACCTGTTCTTTTTCTCATTCACAGAAGGGTTCGTCGTCAATGCAGAGGGCCGAATTTTCTACACCACCGATTGGGGGATCTCATGGCTCGAACAACAAAGCGACACAGAAGAGACCCTTCAAGCCATCGATTTTCAGGGAGAAGTCGGTTATGCCGTTGGCAACCGTGGTACGATTCTGAGCACGCGTGACAAAACCCACTGGATGAACCATACCAGTGGCT
>CAZVSL010000354.1:0-2225 GCA_964629935.1 uncultured Calditrichaceae bacterium
GCGCGCCACAGAACGGCAGTTTCAGCTTGTCTGCCGGCGTTATCACCTATATCTCTGCGCAAGGATTTGCGGGGAGGGACTCCTTTGATTATACCGTGGCGGATGGGCAGGGCGCGCGCTCGAATGCGGCGACGGTTTCGATACAAGTGACCTCCGTGAATCTGCCGCCGGTCGCTGTAGATGATGCAGACACGACCTCCAAAGACTCACCCGTTGAAATCGCTGTGCTGGCAAACGACTCTGACCCGGATGGTATTTTGGATGTGACCTCTGTGGTGATAGTTTCGCCGCCAGACCACGGCGCCGTAACCGTCAACCCAACCACCGGTCATGTTACTTACATACCCGATCCAGGTTATGCCGGACCTGACTTTTTCACGTATCAGGTCAAAGACGACCAGGGGTTGCCGTCGAATGACGCCGAGGTGACCCTGGTCGTTATCGACAGCGGCAACAACGCCACCGTTCTGACATTCTTTGCCATTGAGGACGGCCAGGTTAAGCTTAGTGCGCCAGACAAAAATTACGGCGACAAAGAGACGATGAAGGTTGAGTCGCCGGCATTTCGCGCTTATCTTAAATTCGACGTGCATGACATATCCGCCCCTGTAAGCCGGGCAATGCTGCATTTGCATGTCAACAGCGGGTCAAGCGATGGCGGAGAAACCGGAGGAGAGATATATTCGGTTTCCAACAACTACGCCGGCAGCCAGACTCCCTGGGATGAGGATGATTTGACAGCGGACAATGCGCCTGAGCTCAGCGGGCAGGCGCTGGATGCCCTCGGCGCCGTCGAACCAAACATGGATGTCGCCTTCAATGTGACACCAAGCGTTACGGCTGACGGCATCTATTCGTTTGCTATCGACAATCGTTCTGTTGATTTGGTCGAATACCATAGCCGCGAGGGGGAAGTCCCACCGGTTCTGAAGATCGAGATGAGCGCCGGACATAGTAACCTGCCGCCCTCCGCTGTTGATGATCAGGCCGGGACCTTGGAAGACAATTCTGTTGCCATCGACATTCTTGCAAACGACCACGATCCGGACGGGCATGTGCAACCGTCGACTGTGGTCATTGCAGAGCAACCATCACACGGCGCCCTGCAGATTGATTTTAGTTCAGGTGTTGTTTCCTATCAACCCGACACTGGATTTGTTGGCAACGATGAATTCTCCTACCGCGTGTCAGATGACCAGGGAAGCCAATCCAACCTTGCCCGCGTGACAATCCTGGTCACACGCGAGGATTTGCCTCCGGTTGCGAATGATGACGAGGCCGAAACGACAGCCAATATCGCCGTCGTCATCTCGGTGTTGGCAAATGACGAGGACGACGGCGCGCTCGATACCTCGACTGTTACGATTGTAACATCGCCGCAGCACGGCAGCGTGCAGGTCAATATATTCTCCGGAGTGATCACCTATCGTCCTGCCACGGATTTTACAGGCACAGATTCCTTCACTTACACTGTAGCTGATGACACCGGCTTGATCTCCCATGCCGCCACCGTGACTGTGCACGTAAACAGCGCCGGCGGCAGCACTGAGCTTAGGTTTACTGCGCTTGAGGATGCTCAGGTAAAACTCACGGATCCGGACAAGAATTATGGCGACAAGACCTCCGCCAAGGTGGAAAGCGGCACGTTCTCATTCTTTCTGAAGTTTCAGGTCCAGGGTTTGAACGGCGTGGTGGAAAACGCGATACTCCGCTTGCAGGTGTCTGATGGCTCTACGGCTGGCGGCCCACAGGGCGGTTCTGTATATATGGTAAGCAACGATTATCTCGATACAACCGTGCCGTGGAATGAGCAGGGACTGACAAGCGCTAATGCGCCTGAAATTACCAATCCTGCGCTCGACACCGCACCTGCCGTCGAACCCAATTCACTGGTCGAGTTCGACGTGAGCAGCGCCATGGCCGGTGATGGCTTTTATGCCTTTGCCATCAACAGCGATTCAGACAATATGGTTAGATACGAGACAAAAGAAGGTACGAATGCGCCGCAATTGTTGCTGCAAGTTCAAGACGGAGGCGACAACCATCCGCCTGTGGCGGCAGATGATGCGGCAACAACTTCAGAAGACACGCCGGTTGCAATCAACGTGCTCTCCAATGACCATGATGATGACGGCGCCATTGCTGTCGCCAGCCTTACTCTCGTGGATAACCCACAAGACGGCAGCGCAACCATCGACGCCAATAGCGGCGTTATCACCTATACT
>CAZVSL010000354.1:2235-6914 GCA_964629935.1 uncultured Calditrichaceae bacterium
GGCACAGACAGCTTTACTTATCGCGTGCAAGACGATGATGACGCCTGGTCAAATATCGCCACTGTTTCCGTGGAAGTGCAGGCTGTCAATGAAGCGCCTGTGGCCCGCAACGATGAAATTGCCGCCACAGCCGGTTTCCCGATTGTCATTGACGTGCTGGCAAACGATAGCGACAGCGACGGCTTTCTTGACAAAACCAGCCTCGAGCTTGTGAATCTGCCTGACCACGGCCCGGCCTCCGTCGATGCCGCCAACGGTTCCATCACTTATACTGCCGTCAGCGATTTTTCCGGCGAGGATTCGTTTACTTATCGCGTTCGTGATGATGAAGGGGCAAGCTCGAACACCGCTACCGTCACCATCAGCGTGGAAGCAGCGGAAGACGGCGTTTTCGTTTTTGAGGCCGCCGAGGATGGCCAGGTCAAAGTAACGGATCCGGACAAGAATTATGGCGATAAATCCTCGACCAAAGTTGACAACGGAGTTTTTCGCACTTACTTGAAGTTTCGCGTGAGTGGTGTTAGCGGTCAGGTTACGCAGGTTCGCCTCCGGCTCGAGGTTGGAGATGACGAGAGCGACGGCAGCGAAGATGGCGGAGACCTGTTTTCTGTATCGAATAATTATGATGGTACGAGCACGGCCTGGGATGAAGATGACTTGACTGCCGGCAATGCACCCGAAGTTGCCGGAGCCGCCATCGCGCAGATAGGCGAGGTGCTTCCTGCCACGGTTGTGGAGCTCGCGCTCGGTCCGGTTCTGGCCGGTGACGGCACATATAGTTTTGCCATTGTCAGTCAGTCCACGGACATGGTCCGCTATGTAACAAAGGAAGGTGCGCAGGCGCCGCTCCTTATCATAGAAACCGGGCCGGCCAACGGCAATCAGCCGCCGCTTGCACGCGATGATCATGTGACGACTCATGCCGGCATTGCGGCGGTGATCGATGTATTGGGCAACGATGAAGACGTGGATGGCAGTCTTGATATCACTTCGATCAACATCGTATCGCCGGTCGGACATGGCACGCTGCAAGTAAACCCCAATTCCGGTGTCATTACGTATCATCCGGATTTTGGCTATGTTGGCGCTGACGGCTTTGGCTATACAGTTCAGGATGACGCTGGCGCAGAATCAAATGAGGCCGCCGTTACCATCGACATCGTGGCGGCATCAGAGCCGGTTACGCTGACGTTTCAACCGACAGATGATGCGCAGGTTAAACTCACTGACCCGGACAAGAATTATAGCGACAAGAGCAGCTTCAAGAGTGAACAGTCGAGCTTTCGTGGCTACCTGAAGTTTGCGGTCTCCGGCGTCACCGGTCCCGTCGAGCGTGCGGAGCTCCGGCTTGTGGTGGGTGATGGCAGCAGCGACGGCAGCGAGGATGGCGGCGCTTTGTATCGCGTTGACAATACATTTAGAGAAAGCACATCGTCCTGGACCGAGAGCCTACTAAATGCGGGCAATGCACCTGCGCTTGATGAGGTTCTGGCCAGTACCGGCGCGGTTTCGCCGGGTGCACATGTTACCTTTGATGTTACGAGCGTGGTGACAACAAACGGAACCTACAGTTTTGCCATCAAGAATGAGTCTGCTGATCTCGTCGCCTATCATTCAAAAGAAGGCGATGTCGCGCCGGAGTTAGTGGTCGTATTCCTGTCAACATCTGCTCAGGAGGATGATGAAGCTATTACTCTGACAGTGCAGGCTCCGCAACGTGCAGCGGATGACATGCCGCGGGAATTTGCCCTGCATTCAAATTATCCTAACCCATTTAACACAGCGACTACAATATCCTATGCTCTACCCGAGCAAAGCAAAGTCGATCTCGCCATTTTTAATGCCAGAGGCCAGCTTGTGCGGCGATTGGCCGGGGCAGTACAGCCAGCCGGTTTCAGGAAGCTAACCTGGCTTGGCCGGGATGAGTCCGGTGCGGAAGTGGCGTCCGGGGTCTATTTCCTGAGAATGATGGTTGCCGATCAGGTGTTTACGAAGCGTCTCGTCTTACAAAAGTAGGGGTTGTCTTCCATCTTAATTGGTCTACTTCGGTTAAGGCATCTTAATTTTTAAGTACGCACAAATCAAAAACTGGGGGTATACCCTCTTCTTAAGAGGCCAATTAGCCAGAATGGTTGCCCTTATGGCTGTTAGCTATCTCTAATTTTATTGCCCGAAGATTACTTCCTGCCCTAAAGTACAAGAACGAGAGAACCTCGCGGGCGTTCCCATAACAGGTTCAAGGAGAGCGTGTGTTTATGGACATCTTTGGTATTGCATCTTCACTCTCTCTGCAGCTTCAAATCCGTGGTCAAAGACTTGTCTTTAAGACTGGCGTCATTGTCTCTCTAATCGCTTGTTTGCCGCTTCACTCTCAGGCGCAAACGCATGAGTCAAAACCTGTCCTGGTCGGCTATGAAGACTTTAGCTATGATGACGGCGATGCCACAGCAGAGATCACGGAAGAGAAGCCTGAAAGCAAGCTCTGGTATCATGACGGTCTTTGGTGGGGGGTCATGTGGGACAATTTCGATCTCAAATACAAAATCTTTCAATTCGATTCGGGCGCGCAGGATTGGACCAATACGGATACTGCGGTTGATGACCGACCACGATCCGCGCAGGATGTGTTGGTGGATGGGAGCCAGGTTTACATTTCATCGCGAACGAAAGATTCGCACAAAGATTCTCACGGCTCTGCCACCGCGACGCTGAGTCGGTTTAGCTATGATGCAGGTTCGAAGACGTATAGCCGTGACAGCGGATTTCCTGTAGACATCCCGGGCACGCAACGAACACGCGCACTAACCATCGCCAAAGATTCGAATGGCGCCTTGTGGGCCGCATGGACCGCTAATAATACCGTTATGGTCAATCGCACCCTGGCTGGTGATGATAGCAACTGGGGCACTGCTTTCGCACTGCCTTTACCTGAAGCAGCCAATGATGAAAGAGATGTGGCGGCCATCATTGCTTTTAAAAATGACCGCATTGGTGTCTTGTGGTCTAATCAAGTGGATGAAAAGGATTATTTCGCTGTGCATCTGGACAGCGATCCCGACACGACATGGCAGGATGCTGAAATTGCATACGAGTTGCCCGGCAGCTCGGCAGCCGACGACCACGTCAATTTTGCCTGCGATGCCAGCACAGGCGATCTCTATGCAGTGGTCAAGACCGGATTGTCGGGCGGGAGCTCACCGATTGTGGTCTTGCTAAAACGCGACGCCGCCACTAACGCCTGGAGCAATACAACGGTTTGGACCAGGAGCGAAGACTTTACCCGTCCAATTGTTCTTCACAACGCAGACACCGATAGTTTGTATGTGATCGCTAAGAGCGATGCAGTGTCTCCGGAAGCGATTTATTTAAAGAGTACCCACACCGGAGATTTTACGTTTGAAGGGGGTTTTGGCCGCACACTCATCAAAAGCCTCACACACACGGACGTCAACAATCCCACTGCAACCAAGCAGTGCGTGACCAACACATCTGGTATGCTGGTGCTAGCCAGTGACCGGGATACCCGCACCTACCTGCATAATTACGTCAGCTTTACCAATGCGCTGCCCGTAGCCGCGCTGGATTCCGCGCGCGCGAACCCGGGAAGTCCACGAACAATCGACGTCACAGCCAACGACACGGATGCTGATGGCGTGATAGACGAAACCACAGTGGCCATCGTGATACCGCCTGTTCACGGTTCTGCGACAGTAGACGGCAACACAGGTGAGATAATCTACACTGCCGACAGTGGCTTCTTTGGAGAAGATTCTTTGTATTACTCCGTTGCCGATGACCATGGCCTGTACGCTGTTGCTCAGATTGTCAGGATCACGGTTAATGACATACCAGTCGCGCTCGATGACTCTGGCGTCACCGAAGAGGATACCCCGCTTGATATCTCCGTGCTGACCAATGACAGCGATCCGGATGGACTGAATCCGGCTACGGTTGCGATCATGACTCCCGCCGGCAACGGAACCACGGTTATCAATCCTGTAAATGGCATCGTTTCCTATGCGCCGGATACAAATTTCCACGGTACAGATACGTTTACCTATACAGTTGAGGACAACAGCGGTGCGGTCTCCAACGAGGCCCTTGTTACCGTCATTATTACCAGCGTCCTGGACCCGCCAATTGCAAGTGATGACACGGCCTTGCTTGACGAAGATACATCTGTGCAAGTCGATGTGCTTGGCAACGATTCAGACCCCGATGGCGCCATTGATCCGACGAGCGTGGCTCTGGTTACACAGCCGTCAAATGGTACGGCTGTGGTCGATGCCGTTTCCGGCGCCATTGCCTATACGCCGGCTGCGGACTTCGCTGGCAGCGATTCTCTCTCTTATACCGTGAGTGACAATGACGGTGCAGTCTCAAACGAGGCCAGCGTCCTTTTCACGATCAACGAGATCAACGATACACCGGTGGCCAACAATGATACGGTCACCACTCAGGTGGACGTAGCAGTCGACATTGTGGTGACGGCAAACGACACCGATGTTGACGGCACGATTGATACCACCTCGGTGCTGGCCTCGTCCGGCAGTCACGGCTCTGCACTGATCAAACCTGACGGCGTGGTAACATACACGCCAAACGCCGGCTTTTTCGGAACGGATGAATTCACCTATTCGGTGCGTGATGACGATGGTGCATTTTCGAATGCAGCCGTT